>JAFEEK010000152.1 GCA_018241165.1 Pseudomonadota bacterium | reverse complement strand
TGTTTCGTTTGCTTGCGCATCCGCGCTTTCGCGGCGCCTATGATTTCCTGCTGCTGCGCGCGCCCGAAGGCGACGACATCGCCGAACTCGGTCGCTGGTGGACGCATGCGCAATCCACGCCGCACGAGGCGCTGGCAGAAGAATTGTCCGCCGCACCGGCGTCCGCCGCTGCGCCTGCGAGCGACGCGCCGAAAAAGCGCCGGCGGCGCAGGCGCAAGCCGGCCGCGCAAGCCAGCGCCGCCGCCGATTCGCAGTAAGCCAAAATGGAAAACACATACATCGGGCTCGGCAGCAATCTTGCCGATCCGTCCGCGCAGGTCGAGGCAGGCCTGGCCGCTCTTGCCAAGCTGCCCGCGACGCGCCTCGTCGCGCGTTCACGCCGCTATCGCAGCGCGCCGTGGGGGCGCGTGGATCAACCCGAATTCGTCAACGCCGTGGCGCAACTGGCAACCGCACTGACACCGCGTGAACTGCTCGATCACCTGCTGACGATCGAGCGCGTGGCTGGACGCGAGCGCGATGGCACGCGCTGGGGGCCGCGCGTGCTGGATCTGGACATCCTTGTCTATGGCGATCGGGTTTTGAACGAATCTGGCCTGCATGTGCCACATCCGCATTTGCACGAACGCGCGTTCGTACTGGCGCCGCTCGCCGAGATTGCGCCGGATCTCGACATTCCCGGGCATGGAAGCGTTTGGAAATTGCTCGCCAGCGTCGATGCCTCATCTTGCGTGCGCATGGCAGAATAGGCGTTCGGCTTCGGGAGTTCGCCATGTACGCCAATGCCAAATCCACGGTGCGTACCGCCATCACCGTGCCGCAGTTGCACGCCATGAAGGGCAAAGGCGAGAAGATCGTCATGCTGACCGCCTACGACGCCAGCTTCGCAGCGCAATGCGACGCGGCGGGAGTCGATGCCGTGCTGGTCGGCGATTCGCTGGGCATGGTGGTACAAGGGCGCGACAGCACGTTGCCGGTGAATGTGGACGACATGGTCTATCACACCGCCGCGGTGGCGCGCGGCGTGCGCAGTGCGCTGTTGATCGCCGACATGCCGTTCCTGAGTTTTCGCGATGCGGATACGGCACTGCGCAACGCCGGACGCCTGTTTGCCGAGGGCGGCGCGGCGATGGTCAAGCTCGAAGGCGCCGGCTATGTGCTCGATGTCATCCGCGCGCTTACACGACACGCGATTCCGGTCTGCGCGCACCTGGGCCTGACGCCGCAATCCGTGCACAAGTTCGGCGGCTATCGCGTGCAGGGCAAGACGAAAGACGCTGCTGCGCAGCTCATCGCGGACGCGCATGCGGTTGCCGAATCCGGCGCAGACCTGCTCGTGCTCGAATGCGTGCCGGCGGCGCTGGCCAGGCGCATCACGGCGGAGATTCCGATCCCGACCATCGGCATCGGTGCAGGTGCGGATTGCGACGGCCAGGTGCTGGTCATCTACGACATGCTCGGCATCACCCCGGGCAAGCGGCCGAAGTTCTCGAAGGATTTTCTCGCTGGCCGCGGTTCGGTCGGCGATGCGATTCGCGCCTATGCGGACGAGGTGCGGAATGGAAAATTCCCCGCTCCGGAGCACGCATTCTGATGGATGTAGTCCATACCGCTGCGGACTTGCGCGCACGCGTGTCCGCATGGCGTCGCGCGGGAGCGCGTATCGGCTTCGTGCCGACGATGGGCAATCTGCATGCCGGGCATTTATCGCTGGTCGAACTGGCGCGCGAACATGCCGAGAACGTCGTCGCCAGCGTGTTCGTGAATCCGACCCAGTTCGGGCCGAACGAGGATTTCACGAGCTATCCGCGCACGCTCGACGCCGATCGCGCCAGCCTTGCCGCGCATGGCTGCAATGTGTTGTTCGCGCCATCCGTCGATGAGATGTATCCCTATGGCGCGGCACAGACGGTGCGCGTGGAGGTTCCACAAATCGTCGAAACGCTTGAAGGCGCGTTGCGCCCAGGACATTTTTCCGGCGTCGCGACCGTGGTGACGAAACTGTTCAACCTCGTCCAGCCCGATGTCGCCGTTTTTGGCCAGAAGGATTACCAACAATTGCTGGTCGTTCGGCGGATGACGAAGGATTTGTGCCTGCCGATCGAAATCGTCGCCGCGCCGATCGTGCGCGAAGCGAACGGTTTGGCGATGAGTTCGCGCAACCAGTATTTGAGCAGCGAGGAACGCGAACGCGCCGGTGTCATTTATCGCACCTTGTGCGCGATGCGCGAACAATGGAATGCCGGGCGCCCGATCGCGGCAATCGAGTCCGATGCACGCGCGGTGCTGGAGGCTGCGGGTTCGATTCCGGACTACGCAACGATCCGCCGCGCAGCCGATTTGTCCGTGCCGGATCTGTCAGGCCGCCACGGCGCCATCGCCCTGATCGCTACCCGCATGGGTCGCGCGCGGCTGATCGACAACCTGCTACTGGCCCACTAGCATTTGCGCAACGGTTGTGGTATTCTCGCCACTGCCATCGGGATTTTTGCAACGCTCGCGCGTTGCCCCAGGCTAGCAGGGCGGCATCGTTCTGGTAATCGTCACTCCGATAATTCAACCCCCGCAGCACATGCGGGGGTTTTTTTTCGCCGTGAGCATGGGTTATTCGCTGCCGATTCCGCGAATGTTGCAAAAATAATACACGGCCGATCGCCGGAATGGCCTGTCAAGCAGACTCATTTGTTCGCCGGGCGAGTGCCCATTGAACATGTTCGCGTACCAGTGCGGACGGATGATCCGCTCGCGATTTCAGGGCACTCGTGATGGCGGCACTTCGCGGAGCGTTGCCCATGGCGACCGCAATATTGCGCAGCCAGCATTCGTATCCGATACGGCGAATCGCCGAGCCTTCGGTGCGGGACAGGAATTCCGTTTCGCTCCAGCCGAACAGATCGACCAGTGAAGCGCCATCAAGGTTGTGGCGCACGGCGAAATCCGGCTCGACGCTTTTTTTCGCGAATTTGTTCCACGGGCACACGAGCTGGCAGTCGTCGCAGCCGTAGATGCGGTTGCCGATCAGCGCGCGCAGTTCGACCGGAATGCTGCCGCGCAGTTCGATGGTCAGGTATGAGATGCAACGGCGCGCATCGAGCTGCTGCGGGCCGACGATGGCCTGGGTCGGGCAGACCTCGATGCAGCGTGTGCAGGTGCCGCAGTGGTCGGTCGCCGGCGCATCGATCGGTAACGGCAAATCGGTGTACAACTCGCCGAGAAAGAACCACGATCCGGCACGATGATCGATCAGGCAGGTGTGCTTGCCGATCCAGCCGAGCCCTGCATTGCGTGCGAGTGCTTTTTCGAGCACCGGCGCAGAGTCGGAAAACGCGCGGTAACCGAACGGGCCGATTTCCTGCGTGATGCGATCGGCGAGCTTTTGCAGGCGCGCACGAACGAGCTTGTGGTAATCGCGACCCAGCGCGTAGCGCGAGACGTAGCCGAGGGTGGGATCGTCAAGAATTTCCCAACCGTCGCGCGCGCCGGGCGGATCGTAATCCATGCGCGCCGAGATCACGCGCACCGTGCCGGGATGCAAATCCGCTGGACGGCTGCGTTTCGTGCCGTGGCGCTGCATGTAATCCATCTCGCCGTGCCGATCCTGCGCCAGCCAGTCGAGCAGATGCGCTTCGTCGTCGCCGAGCCGGGTCGTGGCGATGCCGATTTGTGCGAAACCCAATTCCACGCCCCAGCGCTTGATCGCGCTGGCAAGTTCGACGTAGTCGGGCGAGTTCATGGCGCAAAGTATAAACTTGCAGGATGAGTACTCGTTTGTACACGTCGGCACAGGTGCGCGAACTGGATCGCCATGCGATCGAGGATTTAGGGCTGGCCGGCTTCGATCTGATGCAGCGTGCCGCCGGTGCCGCATGGCGCGTACTCGCCGCACGTTGGCCGCGAATCCGCAAGATCGCCGTGCTTTGCGGTACCGGCAACAACGGCGGGGACGGCTATTTGCTGGCTTGTCAGGCGCGTGCGGCCGGGTTGCAGGCCGTCGTGCTTGCACTGGGCGAACCGGCGACGAAAGACGCCATTCGCGCACGCGATGCCTGGCGCGATGCGGGCGGTGAAATCGTGGCGTCCGAACCCGGATTGCCAGCGGCTGATGTCTACGTCGATGCGATTTTCGGTACCGGTCTGGCACGTCCGGTAGAAGGCCTTGTCGCGCAAACGATTCATCACCTGAATGCGACCAGCAAGCCGGTACTTGCACTGGACGTACCATCAGGGATTGATGCTGACACCGGCGCGGTGCTCGGTGTGGCCATACGCGCGGAAATCACCGTGAGTTTCATCGCGCGCAAGCGCGGCTTGTCGACGGGTGCGGCCATGGATCACTGCGGCGCGCTGGTGCTGGATCGACTCGGGTTGCCCGAAGAGGCGCTTGCCAATGCGCCCTACGACGCGCGCCTGCTCGACGCGCGCCGCATGTCGACATGGCTTGCGCCGCGCGCGCGCTCCGCGCACAAGGGCGATTTCGGACACGTACTCGCGATCGGCGGCGATGCCGGCATGGGCGGAGCGATCCGATTGTGTGCAGAGGCGGCTTTGCGCGTCGGTGCGGGATTGGTCAGTGCCGCGACACGCACGGAAAACATCGTCGCCATCAATGCCGCGCGGCCCGAGGTAATGGCGCATGCGGCAGGCGATGCCATGGAAATGGCGCCATTGCTCGATCGCGCGAGCGTGCTCGCGCTCGGGCCGGGGTTGGGCCAGTCCGATTGGAGCGGAAAGCTTTGGCGAGCCGCATTGGGTTCGCACAAGCCGGCGGTCGTCGATGCGGATGCGTTGAACCTGCTCGCCGCGCAGGTGAGGGTATTGGCGCCGGAAAGCGTGATCACGCCGCACCCGGGAGAAGCGGCGCGCTTGCTCGGCTGCGATACGGCGCAGATCGCACGCGATCGATTCGCCGCGGCGCGCGAACTTGCTGCGCGATACCGCTGCGTGGCCGTGCTCAAGGGCGCGGGCACGCTGATCGCGCACGAACAAGGCGACGTCGCGGCGTGTCCATGGGGCAATCCGGGCATGGCCTCGGGAGGCATGGGCGATGTGTTGACCGGGATCATCGCGGGATTGATGGCGCAGGGGCTCAATGCCTGGCGCGCGGCGCGTCT
>JAFEEK010000151.1 GCA_018241165.1 Pseudomonadota bacterium | reverse complement strand
CAGGCGCACCGGTTTGGCGTTGTGCGCGAGGCGAATGTCCACATCGGGCCTGGCCAGCGCGATCGCCTTGACCAGTTCGTCGATATGGCCGAACTCGGTGCGCTCGGCGCGCAGGAACTTGCGCCGCGCCGGCACGGAGTGAAACAGGTCGCGTACTTCGATCGTCGTGCCCTGCGGATGCTGCGCTGGTCTTGCGGCGTCGAGCTTGCCGCCTTCGCGCGCGACCCGCCACGCCGCATCCGCGCCAACTGCGCGCGAGGTCAATGCGAAACGCGACACCGAGGCGATGGAGGCCAGCGCCTCGCCGCGGAATCCGAGCGTGCGCACGTGCTCCAGGTCTTCGAGCGTGGCGATCTTGCTGGTCGCGTGCTGGGCGAGCGCCAGCGGCAACTCGTCGGCGGGAATCCCGCCGCCATCGTCGCGCACGCGGATCAGGCGCGCACCGCCGTCCTCGATGTCGATCTCAAGACGCGTCGCGCCCGCATCGAGGCTGTTCTCGACCAGTTCCTTGACCACGGACGCGGGCCGCTCCACCACCTCGCCGGCGGCGATCTGGTTGACGAGTTCGGGGGAAAGCGGGCGGATGCGCTGCACCCGTGCATTCTAGCCAATCCGCTATGCGCCTGCGCATCCCGTAACCGCTATGCCGCGCGCTATTGGCAGAAATCCAGGAGTGTGGCGAATCAAGGCGGACTGAGTTTCCTTCGCTTCAGGATCGCCCGCAATTCGGCGGTACCCTTGAGGCGAAGGTACTTCTTTTCGATCACGCGACGATCTGCGGTTTCAAGCTTGCGCGCAATTGCCGCACATGCAAAAGCTTGCGTCTCGCCATATTTCACAATGCCCCAGCTGATACCGCCCGGCTTGTCCGGCCAGAATGCCTGCCAGGCGTAATGGTCATGGCCACGCCGTTTGCTGTGCTTGAGTTGCACGCCGACGATGCCCGACGCGTTCCGCTGCGTCATCCGGCCCTTCGCGGGAGTCGCCGCAGGCAGCTTCGGTTTCAATTTCTTCAGCCATGCCGAAGCGGCCTTTTCCGCGGCCGTCCAGGTCCTGAATTCGGCCAGGCCGAAATTTCTGGCATGCAACTGCCCGGCCCGCGTTACTCGAGCGGTAACGCAGCGCGATGCGATGTTGCGCGTGATGTTGGGAATCCGCCTCATGATCGGCATCGCCTCAGCCAGCGGCAATGGCCGCGATACGCGACAGTCTACCGCAATCGGCACCGTGTTGTCCGATTGGGTGAGTTGCTAGCGGAGCGTGTTATTCCGATGCCGCGCGCGCCTGCATGCCGCGATAGATCAGGTATGGCTCGGCCTGGCCGTTGATCACGGCCTCGTCCACGACGACCTTGGAGACGTGCTCGAGCGAGGGCAGCTCGTACATCGTGTCGAGCAGCACCTGTTCGAGGATCGTGCGCAAGCCACGCGCGCCGGTCTTGCGCTTGAGCGCCTTGCGCGCGACCGCGAGCAACGCGTCGTTGCGGAATTCCAGTTCGGCGCCTTCGAGCTCGAACATGCGCTTGAACTGCTTGACGATGGCGTTCTTCGGCTCGGTGAGGATCTTGATCAGCGCCGCTTCGTCGAGTTCTTCCAGCGTGGCCACCACCGGCAAGCGGCCGACGAATTCGGGGATGAGTCCATACTTGACCAGATCGCCGGGCTCGACATCGGCCAGTACCTTGCCGACATTGGTTTGCTTGCTCTTGCTGCGTACCTCGGCGACAAAACCTATTCCGGTGGATTCGGAGCGCTGCTGGATGACCTTGTCCAGGCCCGAAAACGCGCCGCCGCAAATGAACAGGATGTTCTTGGTGTCGACCTGCAGGAATTCCTGCTGCGGATGCTTGCGCCCGCCCTGCGGCGGCACGCTGGCCATGGTGCCTTCGATGAGCTTCAACAACGCCTGTTGCACGCCCTCGCCGGAGACATCGCGCGTGATCGACGGGTTTTCGCTCTTGCGCGAGATCTTGTCGATTTCGTCGATATAGACGATGCCCGACTGCGCCTTCTCGACGTCGTACTCGCATTTCTGCAACAGCTTCTGGATGATGTTCTCGACGTCCTCGCCCACGTAACCGGCTTCGGTCAGCGTGGTCGCATCGGCGATCGTGAACGGTACGTTGAGCAGGCGCGCCAGCGTTTCGGCGAGCAAGGTCTTGCCCGATCCGGTCGGCCCGATCAAAAGGATGTTGGACTTGGCCAGTTCGACTTCGTCGTTGGCCTTGCGCGAATCGAGGCGCTTGTAGTGGTTGTAGACGGCGACCGCGAGCACTTTCTTGGCACGGCCCTGCCCGATCACGTACTGGTCGAGCACGTCCATGATCTCGCGCGGCTTGGGAAGATGGCTCTTCTTGCCGGCGTTCTTTTCCTCGAGTTCCTCGCGGATGATGTCGTTGCACAGCTCGACGCATTCGTCGCAGATGTACACGCTCGGGCCCGCAATAAGCTTGCGCACCTCGTGCTGGCTCTTGCCGCAGAACGAACAGTACAGAATCTTGCTGCTGTCGCCGGATCGGCCCTGTCGGTCGTCACTCATGCCCGCACACCCCGTAACTCATTGCTTTTCAAGAATACCACAGGCCAACGCCAATCCACCCGCTGCCGACAAGCGGGGGTTTTGCGCTGGCAACCGGAATAAATTGCCTGGAATCAGGCCGTTTTGACGGTCTCGGCAGGACGCTGCTCGATGACTTCGTCGATGAGGCCGTAGCCCTTGGCCTCGGTCCCGCTCTTGAAGTTGTCGCGTTCCATGTCGCGCTCGATCTGTTCGAGCGGCTGGCCGGTGTGCTTGACGTAGATATCGTTCAGGCGACGCCGCAGATACAGGATCTCGCGCGCCTGGATTTCGATATCCGTCGCCTGCCCCTGCGCACCGCCGGACGGCTGGTGGATCATGATGCGCGAATTCGGTAGTGCGAAACGCTTGCCCTTCGCTCCGGCCATCAGCAGCAGCGACGCGGCGCTGGCTGCCTGACCGATGCAGATCGTGCTGACATCCGGCTTGACGAACTGCATGGTGTCGTAGATCGCCAGACCCGCGGTGACCACGCCGCCGGGCGAGTTGATGTACAGGTTGATGTCCTTGTCCGGGTTTTCGGACTCCAGGAACAGCAACTGCGCGACGATCACGTTGGCCATGTAGTCGTCGATCGGGCCGACGCAGAACACCACGCGCTCCTTGAGCAGGCGCGAGTAGATGTCGTAGGCACGTTCGCCGCGCGGGGTCTGTTCGACCACCATCGGCACCAGGTTCAAGCCGCGGATTTCATTTGTCATGTCTTGTTCGCCATTACGTCAATGCGACACCCAAACAAGCGCAGCGGCTCGTTCAAGCGTTACTGCTGGCGCATCGCTTCGTTGAAAGTCATCGTCTGTTCGGTCGTCTGCGCATGCGTGGCGACCCATTCGGCCACCTGGTCTTCCATCACGCGATTCTGCAAGCCACCCATCAACTGGGGATCGCGCTGGTAAAGTTCAATGACCTGCGCCGGCTCCTCGTAGGTGGATGCGATCGTCGCCAGCAGTTCGGCCACGCGCCGGCTGTCCGGGCGGATGTCGTTCTGCCGCGCCAGCTCGCCGATCAGCACGCCCGCGCAGACACGGCGACGGGCCACTTCGGAATACGCCGACACATCGACCGCGAACGGCGCGCCCTGCTGCTGCGCCTGGGCCTGGGCCTGACCGTGCAAGGCACGCGCCTCGGACTCGACCATGCCCTGCGGCAGCTCGATGTCCGGATGCGCAGCAATGAGTTTTTCGACAACTTCGTTTTTCAGGCGCATGGCCAGCACGCCGCTCAACTCGCGCTCAAGGTTCGCGCGCACGTCCGTGCGGAATTTTTCCAAATCGCCCTCGCCAATGCCGAAACTGGCAATGAACGCGCTGTCGACCTCGGGCAGTTTGGCTTCCTGCACGCGCACCAGCTTGACGCTGACGCTCGCGGTCTTGCCGGCCAGCGCCGGATTGCGGAAATCGGCCGGGAAAGCCACGTCGACGTCGAACTCGTCGCCGACCGCATGGCCAACCAGCGCGTTTTCCAGATCCGCGCCCATCGCGCCGGAGCCGACGATCGTGCCGACGCGCTCGCGCTCGTGCGTGAAGCCTTCGCCTTGCGCTGAAAATTCAAACAACGCCATGTCGCCGGCCTGCACCGCGCGTTCCGCCGGCGTCCAGGCGCGGCGCTGCTGGCGCAACGTTTCGATCATCGTGTCGACATCGGTATCGGCAACGCTGGCAACCGCCTTGCTGATGTTCAGCGATGCCACGTCGAGCTTGCCCAGTTCCGGCAACACCTCGAAAGTGGCGATGTATTCGATCTGTCCGTCCACCGGCTCGCCACTGGTGGAAATCGCCGGCGACGCCGCCGGGCGCAGTTTCTGCTCGCTCACCGCCTGCTGGAAACTGGTACGCACCAGCTCGGACATCGCCTCGCCGCGAATTTGCGCACCGAAGCGCTGCTCAATCACCGTCGTCGGCACCTTGCCGGGGCGAAAACCCTTGAGGCGGACGTTGCGGCCCGCATCGGCGATGCGTGAACGCACCGTGGACTCGTATGCATCCGCCGGGAGGCGCACGACGAGTTTGCGCTCAAGCTTGCCGACGTTTTCAACCGAAACCTGCATGATCGTGACCTCAAAATCTTCGTTTGTGCATTTGCGCTTCGATTCCCGGATGAGTGGGTCACTGCCAAGCGCAGGTTCAACTCTTTGGTGCGAAAGGAGAGACTCGAACTCTCACGGGTTGCCCCGCTGGAACCTAAATCCAGTGCGTCTACCAGTTCCGCCACTTTCGCTTGAGCGGGATGAAACGTTGGATTTTCGCGCATCGTGCGCGCGGGAAAAGTGGTGGGCCGTCTAGGACTCGAACCTAGGACCAAGAGATTAAGAGTCTCCTGCTCTACCAACTGAGCTAACGGCCCACTTATTGCAAAATTGGGGTGGACGATGGGACTCGAACCCACGACAACCGGAATCACAATCCGGTACTCTAACCAACTGAGCTACGCCCACCGTTGAAACCGAATTTTCCATCAACCTTGTGGCGCGCCCGGCGGGACTCGAACCCACAACCGCCGGCTTAGAAGGCCGGTGCTCTATCCGGTTGAGCTACGGGCGCAACCGGTGAAGTCTATCGCACCATTCTCGCAGACAGTTGGTCGGGGTAGAGGGATTCGAACTCTCGACATCCAGCTCCCAAAGCTGGCGCTCTACCAGGCTGAGCTATACCCCGATCGTTCGCCCTTCACGGCGGCCGCGCCGATTGTCACCTCGCAACACTGACGGACGCCGAAACGTCCCTCGAAAAAATGGCGCGCCCGGAGAGATTCGAACTCCCGACCACCAAGTTCGTAGCCT
>JAFEEK010000150.1 GCA_018241165.1 Pseudomonadota bacterium | reverse complement strand
GCGCCGAGCGCGACGACGACGACCAGCGCAAGGCTGACGCGCACGATCCACGGCGCGGCCGGGTGCAGGCGCTGCAACATACTGCGATGTGCGTCAGGCAGTGGCGGCATGGAAATCGAAACTCATGTCCTGGCCGGCCTGCTGGATGAAATCGCCCTGCAGGTAATCCACGCCCGTGGTCCACAACAGCGATGCGGTCTGGGCGTCTTCGATCAGCGGCGCGATCACGCGCTTGCCGCCCTCGTGCGCGCGCGTCACGATCTGGCGCAATTCCTCGCGCAGCGCCGGATCGCGCAGCGCGCTGCCGCTGTAGCGTTGCGAAAGCTTCAGGTAATTCACCGGCAGGTGTTGCAACAGTTGCAGCGAAGACGGGTTGGCATCGAACGCCGCCAGCGATATGCCGATGTCGTGCGTACGCAAGGCCTGCGCGAACGTGGTCAAGTCGCGCACGTTCGCGAATGCCTCGCTCAGGCGGAACTCGAGCACGAGCTGGGCGCCGGGCAGGCGCCGCGTCTCGAGCATCTGGCCGATCCATGCGGCGCGCTCCGGATCGCGCGCGGCCTCGATCGACTGGCTGGCAAACAGGCGCACCGGCCGATGCTGGCGCGCGCGCTCGGCCATCACCAGCAGGCAGCGCGACACCACCCAGCGATCGATGTCGGCGGCAAGGCCCTCGCGTTCGGCGACCGGCAGGATCTCGGCCGCAGTGTGCATCCTGCCGCCGTCGCCGCGCAGGCGCAGCAGCGCCTGGAACTGTTCCTCGTCGCCGCTTTGCAGCGCGACCATGGGCTGGAACAGCAACTGGAAATCCTCGGCCTTGAGCGCGGCGCGGATCAGGTCGGCGAGCGGTTCGGCGCCGGCGGCGACAGGTTTTGGCGCGGCGCGGTAGATGCCGACGTGGCTGCGGTCCTGCGCGCGCGCATCGACCAAAGCACGCTCGGCTGCGTTGAGCATGGCGCTGGCATCGCCCAGGCCCGCGTCGAACGCGCAGATGCCGAAGCTCAGCGACACCGCCAGCGTTTTGCCTTCGTGTTCGAACAGTTCGCGCGAGGTGCGGTCGCGCAGGTCGGCCGCCAGGCGCGCCAGCGCCTGGGCGTCGCCCTTGCACAACAGCACGAAGCTGGTGTCGCCGTAACGCGCGGCGAGATCGGTGGCGCCGATGTGCGCGGCGAGGAACGCGCCGATCTGGTTGAGCAAGGCGTCGAAACTGGTCAGGCCCACGCGTTCGCGGATGTGGCCGGCGCCGTCGAGCTCGATGTAGAGCAGGCCGCCATCGGGCGCGTCGGCGGCGAGCGTGGCATTGAGCCGGTCGAGCACATGCGCGCGCAGGTACAGCCCGGTCACCGCATCGCGCGGATTGCTCGACTGCGTGCGCCGTCCCAATGTTCGCGCGCGGCGCACGCGATTGGTCACCGCCGAGATCAGGTGCTTGGGCCGGATCGGTTTGGACAGGAAATCGTCGCCGCCGGCATTGAGCGCCTCGAAGTGTTTTTCTTCATCGTGCTCGCCGGACAAAAACACGATCGGCGTGTTGATGAACGCTTCGCGTTCGCGGATGATCGCGGTCAGTTCCATGCCCGAGCAGTTGGGCATGTACAGGTCCATCAGGATCAACTCGGGGTTGAACTCGCCGAGCTGGTCGAGCGCGGCGAGCGGATCGGTCGCAGCCAGCGTGCGCATGCCGGCCTTGCGCAGGATCGACTCGGCGAAGATCGCCTGCGCGCGGTCGTCCTCGACGATCAGCACGCGGAACGGATCGGTCGCGTCGGCGTCCAGCAATTCGGCGATGCGGCCCATGACCTCGCCCGACTGCGCCGGCAACGGGATGAAACTGTCCGCACCGGCGCGCATTGCGCGCAGGCGCACGGGCAACTCCGGCGACAGGGAAAACGCCAGCAAGGCCAGGCGCCGGCCCAGGCGCGCGCGCGCAGTCCGGATCATTTCACCGATGGAATCGAGCGCGTCCAGGAACGGCGCGTCGACCACGACCAGGTGCGGCGCGAACATCGAAAGCATTTCCTTGAGTTCGTCGACGCGGTCGAGCAAAGTCAACTCGTAGCCGGCCGCCTCGATCTTCTGGTCGACCTCGCAGGCCAACGCATTGCCGTCGCTCAGGTGAAACACCTTGCGTTGTTCCGCGGATGACGGTGTCGCCGCCGTTTCGACCGCGACCGGCGCAGGCGGCGCGGGCGGTTCTGGAGCGCGCTGAGCGGCTGCGACAGGCGGTGGGGATGCGACGCGTGCGGGGGGTGTGGGTATGGCCACTGCAGGCGGCCGCGACGGCGCGAAGCGCTTCCAGTATTCCGGCGGCGGCGTCACCTGCAGCGGATAACTGCCGGCGCGCGCGGGCGCCACGGTCAGTTGCGCGGCCTGGGTCAGCGCCGGTTCGATGTGACGCTCTTCGTGCTGCGCGATCAGCACGTTCAAGCCCGCCAGTTGCGTGGCCAGCGCTTCGATCTGTGCAGGGTCCGGGATCGCGACGTTCTGCGCGAACGGCGCGAGGAAGTTTTCCATTGCGAACAGGCGTTCGCCCGCATCGAGCAGGCCGTAACGGCCGCAGGCGCCGGCCAGCGCCTGCACTTCGCGGAACAGGATCGACAGCGCGTTGATGTCCCAACCTTGCGTGCACAGGCGCAAGCCGCGCTTGTGCAAGGTCTCCAGGCGCTTGGGCAGGTGGCGAACAAAGGCCAGCCGCAGCTCCGCCGCCTGTTGGGTGTCGTCGGGTTTGTGCATGGGTCTCGCCGTTTGTCCGCACTATACCGTTTCGATGGCGCGCAATAAATGCATCAAACGGCGTCGACACGCCGTGAATCGATCAGCCCGGCTTGACCACCGCCAGCACGACGATGGCGATCAGCAGCAGCGCCGGAACCTCGTTGAACACGCGCAGCCAGCGCGACGTGCGGCTACAGGCATCGGCAGCGAACTGGTTCTTCAGCCGGACCAGATACAAGTGGTAGGCGATCAGGATCAGCACCAGGGTCAGTTTCGCGTGCAGCCAGGGCTGCTTGAGCAACGCCGGGGCCAGTGCCAGCGTCCAGATGCCGAACGCGATCGCGAGCGCGCCGCCGATGTGGGTGATGCCGAGCAGGCGCCGTTCCATGATCTTCAGCTGCGCGCGCACCGCCGCCTCGGTCGATTCGACGTGATACACGAACAGCCGCGGCAGGTAGAACAATCCGGCGAACCAGGTCACGACGAAGACCACGTGCAGGGCCTTGATCCACAGGTAAGGCATGGCGATTCCCGGCAGGATTGAGGCGTCGATTGTCGCACGTTCGCCGGTTCCGTGACCCATTCGCTTGACGCCTGCGCGCGGCGGCGGCTATAACGCAGGGCTCCCGTCGCTGCGCCTCCCCCGATGCCCATGGTCAAGGTCTTGCCGCCGCCAATTCTCGTGGTGCGCACGCAGCGGTCCGCGCGCCGCTGGCGCAAGGCGCTCGGGATCGCGTTGTTGTGGCTGGCCTCGCTGGCAGGCGCGCTCGCCTTGCAGCACTGGATCGTCGGCGTCGGCGAACACTGGAACGTGGCGCAATCGCAGAAGGACCATGATGCCTTGCTGCAGAAAATTGCCATCGCCGAACGCGCCGAACAGGTTTCGCGCGCGGCGAATGCCGACTTGCAACAAAGCTTGCGCGATCGGCAGGAGGAAATCGCCGGCCTGCGTGCGGATCTCGCGTTCTACAGCAAGCTCACCGACGGCCGCAGCAAGCCCGAAGGCCTGGCCGTGCACGGCATCCATTTGTTGCCGGGTGCGGCTGCGCGTGTCTTCAACTTCAGCGTGACCCTGACGCAGACGCTCAAGACGGGTCAGGTCGCCAGCGGGCGGGTGAAGGTTTCCATCGACGGCGTGACCGCCGGCAAGCTCTCGACATTGGCATGGACGGAGCTGGCACCGAATCAGGACGCGTCCGGCGTGCCGTTTTCGTTCAAGTATTTCCAGCAGGTGGCGGGTGCCGTGATGCTGCCGGAAGGTTTCACCCCCAACCGCATCCATGTCGAGGCCGATGCCGGCGGCGACATGGGCCGCGCCGACCAGGATTTCGCCTGGGCCGATGCGCTTGCCGATAAGGAGGCCCCCGATGTTCAGCAGCAACCGTAAACCCGCGCCCGCAACGGCCGACTCCACGACCCTGATTGCCGCCGGTACGGCGATCAAAGGCGACATCGAATTTTCCGGACACCTGCACGTGGATGGCAGGATCGAAGGCGCGATTCGCGGCATCGACGCGCAGGCCATGCTGACGCTTTCCGAACACGCCAACGTCACCGGCGAGGTGCAGGCGCCGCACATCGTGGTCAACGGCGCGATCACCGGCGATGTCAACGCTTCCGAGCGCCTGGAACTGGCCAGCAACGCGCGCGTGGAAGGCAATGTGTATTACAAGGTGCTGGAGATGTCCGCCGGCGCGCAGATCAACGGCAAGATGGTGCATAGGGCAGAACCGCCCAGGCAGCTGCCAAAACCCGAAAGCAAACCGGCGGCCACTTGAATTCCAGGCGCCGTGGCGCGATCTTGTACGCATGAACGAAACGCCGGACTACCAGTCGCTCGAAACGCCGCTCGTGTTCACCGACGCGGCCGCGCACAAGGTGCGTGAACTGATCGCGGAAGAGAGCAATCCGAACCTCAACCTGCGCGTCTACATTTCCGGCGGCGGCTGTTCCGGGTTCCAGTACGGCTTCACGTTCGACGAACAGCGCGCCGAGGACGACTTGGCCGTGGTCAAGGAGGGCGTGACCCTGGTGGTCGATCCGTTGAGCTTGCAATACCTGATGGGCGCCGAAGTCGACTACACCGAAAACCTGCACGGCGCGCAGTTCGTGATCCGCAATCCGAACGCGAAGACGACCTGCGGTTGCGGGTCGTCGTTTACGGTGTAAACCCCGCGTCATGATGTCGAGCGCGCGCAGCCGTAACAACACTTTCGCCGCGCTGGAACTCGATCGCGCCAGCGACCTGCGCGAAGACCAGCACTGGCTGGCCGAACATTCACAATCGGCGCAGGCGCGTTTCGTGCTGCTCGACGGCGATGGCCGCGCGTTGCTGTCCGCCGATCGCCGGCACTTGCTCGGCGTCGATTGCGAAACCTGCCGGCGGCTTGCGTCCGTGTCTGCAAATTTTCTTGGACGCGCCGGTGCGACGGATCACTTCGCCATCGCGCTGGATGCGGAATCTGCGGCGCGCGCTGCCGCGCAAACCAGAGGCGCATTCGTGGACCTGCGCAGTGCCGGCGCCAGCCTGCCGGCGTTCGACGCGGGCCTGTTCGCCTACGCGCGCGGTCTTGCGCATTGGCAGCGCCAGAATCGCTTCTGTTCGGCGTGCGGCGCGGCGCTGGCGTTCGAGGCCGGCGGCCATCGCGCCAGGTGCACGAATCCGCAGTGCGGCATCGCACACTTTCCGCGCACGGATCCTGCCGTCATCATGATCGTCAGCGACGGTGCGCGTTGCCTGCTCGGGCGCGGGCCGAAATGGCCGGAACGGCGCTACTCCACATTGGCCGGATTCGTCGAACCGGGCGAGACGCTGGAAGACGCCGTGCGCCGCGAGGTGTTCGAGGAAGCCGGCGTGCGCGTGGGCGAGTGCGACTACCATTCCTCGCAGCCGTGGCCGTTTCCCGCTTCGATCATGCTCGG
>JAFEEK010000014.1 GCA_018241165.1 Pseudomonadota bacterium | reverse complement strand
TCACCAAGCTCGACGTGCTTGATGGCCTGCCGTCGATCAAGGTCTGCATCGCCTACGAATATCGCGGCAAACGCCGCGAACTGGCGCCGCTCGACGCGGCCGGCTGGGACGAATGCAAGCCGGTGTACCTGGAATTCCCCGGCTGGGATGAGTCCACTTGCGGCATCCGCGAATGGGACAAATTGCCGCCGGCCGCACGCGCCTACCTGCGCGCGGTCGAGGAACTCGCCGGCACGCACATCGCATTGGTCGCCACCGGTGCCGACCGCGACGACACCATCAGCCTGCGCGATCCGTTCGAGTAGCGCACCCAGGCCTGGAAATCGCACTGGCATGCGGTTTCCAGGCGATTCGTCGATGGCGATGGACATCCAGACGTCCATTCTTCCAGACGATTTTCCGAACGGCCGTTCGAGAGCGCCGCGAAAATTATTTTCAAAATAAATGTTGACAAGACGTCTTCGGTTCGTTTAGCGTCAACACCCATGTCGCACCGCAACAACGCCAACCCGACGATCGCCAAGGGCCAGCTCACGCTGGTTTCCGCGCTTGTCAGTGCGCGCCAGGTTGCGATTATTGCGCTCGTACTCGTCCTTCTCATTACCAACGGAGGTGCGGGTTAGGGCGCGTCTAGACAACACCAGACGAAGAATCCAAAACCCCGCACCGGGAAACCGAGGCGGGGTTTTTTTATGCCCCAAAGCCCGCTGCAAAGCGGCCCATGACAAACACCACGGCAGCAGAAACGGCACCGGCGCCAGCGCCCGAGCGTGTGCGCGTTTTCGATACCACCTTGCGCGACGGCGAGCAGGCGCCCGGATTTTCGATGAGCCGCGTGCAGAAACTGCGCATCGCGCATGCGCTGGCCGAACTTGGCGTCGACGTGATCGAAGCGGGATTCCCGCAGGCATCCGAGGGCGATTTTGCTGCGGTGCGGACGATCGCCGGCGAGGTGCGCGGGCCGGTGGTCTGCGGCCTGGCGCGTGCCCAATTCGGCGATATCGACGCGGTTGCGCGTGCGACCGAGCACGCGCAGCGCGCGCGCATCCACGTTTTTCTCGCCACCAGCCCGATCCATCGCCGGCACAAACTCGGCATGAGCCGCGAGCAGGTGATCGATACCGGGGTCAAGGCCGTGCGGCGTGCGCGCGAATTGTGCGACGACGTGGAATTCTCCGCCGAAGACGCGATCCGCACCGAACCGGAATTCCTGATCCAGGTGTTGTCGGCGATGATCGCGGCCGGCGCGACCACGGTGAACGTGCCGGATACCGTGGGCTACACCACGCCGGATGAAATAGGCGCATTGTTCGCACGGCTCAAGCGCGAGGTGCATGGCTTCGATGGCGTGATCCTGAGCGCGCATTGCCACAACGACCTGGGCCTGGGCGTTGCGAACAGTCTCGCCGCCGTGGCGGCCGGGGCGCGCCAGGTCGAGTGCACGATCGGCGGCATCGGCGAGCGCGCCGGCAATGCCGCGCTCGAGGAAATCGTGATGGCGTTGCGCACGCGCAGCGACCGATACGCGCTGGAAACCGGCATCCGCACGGCGCTGCTGTATCCGACCGCGCGCCTGCTCGCCGACGTGACCGGTGCGACGATCGCGCGCAACAAGGCCATCGTCGGCGAAAACGCGTTCGCGCACGAGTCGGGCATCCACCAGCACGGCATGCTCAGGCACCGCGAAACCTACGAAATCATGCGGCCCGAGGACGTCGGTTTTTCGCGCACGCAGCTGGTGCTGGGCAAGCATTCGGGCCGGCATGCGTTGCGCGAACGCCTCGCGCATCTTGGCCATGCGCTCGATGAAACCAGGCTCGATGGCGTGTTCGCGCGCTTCAAGGCGTTGGCCGACAAGAAGCGCGAAGTGTTCGACAGCGATCTGGATGCGCTCGCGCTCGACCTGGACCCCGAGGCGATCGGCCCGTGGCGCCTGCAGCACCTGCACGCGACCACGCATCTGGGCAACGGCGCGTCGGCGTCGGTCAAGCTCCAGCACCAGGACGGGCGCGTGTGCGCGGAAGCCGCGCTCGGCGACGGCCCGGTGCACGCGGTGTTTCGCGCGATCGCGCGCGCGGCCGGGCTGGTGCTCGAAGTCGACGATTTCCAGGTTCGATCGCTCTCCAATGGCGCCGACGCGCAGGGTCGCGCCGCGCTCAGCGTGCGCCACGAGGGGCGCATGGTGCATGGGCGTGGCGTATCCACCGACATCGTCGAAGCCGCGGCGCAAGCCGCGCTCGAGGTCGTCAACCGCATCGAGCGCCTGAGTCCCGGACAACCCTTGCTGCTAGCAGCCAACCACGCTTGAGGAAATCGCGATGAAGAATGCCGAACTGATCTGGCACAACGGTGCGCTCAAACCCTGGCGGGAGGCGACCTGTCACGTAAGTGCGCATGCCTTGCACTACGGTTCGTCCGTTTTCGAAGGCATGCGCGTGTATGCGACGCCGCACGGCCCGGCCTATTTCCGTCTTGCCGATCACACCCGACGCCTGTTCGAGTCGGCACGGATATACGAGATCGACATCGGCTTTGGCGCAGACGAGATCGATGCCGCCTGCATCGACCTCATCCGTGCGAACCGGCTCAGTTCGGCCTATGTGCGGCCGATCGCGTTCCGCGGCGCCGCCGGTCTTGGCGTGCTGGCCCGGCATGACGATCCGGTCGAGGTGGCGATCCTGGCCCTGGACTGGGGTGCGTATCTGGGCGATGCGATCGAGCACGGCGCAGACGTGTGCGTGGCATCCTGGCAGCGGCCGGCGCCGAACACGTTTCCAACCTGGGCCAAGGCCGGCGGCAACTACCTCAATAGCCAATTGATCGGGCTTGAAGCGCGCCGTGGCGGCTACGCGGAAGGCATCGCGCTCGGCAGCAATGGTTTGCTCAGCGAAGGCGCCGGCGAGAATCTCTTTCTCGTTCGCCGTGGCCGGTTGCTCACGCCGCCGACCAGCGCCGGAGTGCTCGCCGGCATCACCCGCGACAGCGTAATCGCGCTCGCTGGCGACCTCGGCATTGCAGTGGAGGAACGCGATCTGCCGCGCGAGGCGCTGTACACCAGCGATGAAATCTTCATGACCGGCACCGCCGCCGAGATCACTCCGGTGCGTTCGGTGGATCGCAAGCCGGTGGGCACCGGTACGCCCGGGCCGGTGACGCGCGCGTTGCAGAAAGCGTTCTTCGGCTTGTTCGATGGCGTAACGCCGGACACCCGGAACTGGCTGACGCCGGTGTGCGCGGACGTTGCGGAACGGGAGGCCGCGTGATGGCCAAGACCCTGCTCGACAAAATCTGGGAAGCGCATCAAGTGCGCGCCGAAAGCGCGGCGACGCCGGCGATCCTGTACGTGGATCTGCACCTCGTCCACGAGGTGACCTCGCCGCAGGCGTTTGCGCAATTGCGCGCGCGCGGCTTGCGCGTGCGCCGCCCCGAGCGCGTGCTGGCGACATTCGATCACTCCACGCCGACGACGCCGGCCGATGCGCGCGGCCGGCGCATGTATGCGAATGCGGAAGCGCAGACGCAGGTCGCGCAACTCGAAGCGAACGCGCGCGAATTCGGCGTCGAGCTGCACGGCTGGGGCAGCGCGCATCGCGGCATCGTGCACGTGATCGGGCCGGAACTGGGCGCGACGCAGCCGGGCATGACGATCGTGTGCGGCGACAGCCACACTTCCACGCACGGCGCATTCGGGGCGCTCGCGTTCGGCATCGGCACCACCGAAGTCGGGCACGTGCTGGCCACGCAATGCCTGTTGCAGCGCAAGCCCAAGGCCATGGCGATCGACGTGCACGGCACGCTGCGACCCGGCGTGACGGCGAAGGATCTGATCCTGCACATCATCGGCACGATCGGCGTCAACGGCGGCACTGGGCACGTGCTCGAATACCGCGGCAGCGCGATCGAAGCGTTGTCGATGGAAGAACGCATGACCGTGTGCAACATGTCGATCGAAGCCGGCGCACGCGCCGGGCTGATCGCCCCCGACGCGATCACGTTCGAGTACCTGCGCGGCCAGCCGCGCGCGCCGCAAGGCCGGGATTGGGATACGGCGCTTGCGCGCTGGCAGACGTTCAAGTCCGACGCCGGCGCACGCTTCGACCGTCGCGTCGAGATCGATGCGGCGCGGGTGCGCCCGACGATCAGCTACGGCACGCATCCGGGCATGGTCACGCAGCTCGACGCACCGGTGCCGGCGCCAGCCAATCCGCAAGAGCGGCGCGCGCTCAACTACATGCAGGTTGAGGCGGGCAAGGCGCTGGCCGGAACACCCGTCGACATCGTCTTCGTCGGCAGTTGCACGAACGGAAGGCTGTCCGACTTGCGCGCGGTTGCGGACATGCTGCGCGGCCTGAAGGTGGCGAACAGCGTGCGCATGCTGGTCGTGCCGGGTTCGGAGCAGGTCAAGCGCGACGCCGAACGCGAAGGCCTGCACGAGGTTTTCCGCGCCGCCGGCGCGGAGTGGCGCGAAGCCGGATGCTCGATGTG
>JAFEEK010000149.1 GCA_018241165.1 Pseudomonadota bacterium | reverse complement strand
TAGGGAATCGGCTCCGGCGCGTACGTCGTGAAGTGCCCGTATTGCCCGGTCATCGGCCCGAGCCCCGCCACCTGCCAGAACAGCCATTCCAGGCAGGTCATCGTGCCGCGTGGATCGGCGGGGATGAACTTTTCGTATTTGCGCGCGAGATAGAACAGGATCGCGCCGGATTCGAAGACGCTGATCGGCGCGCCGCCGCCGGGCGGATCGCGGTCGACGATCGCTGGCATTTTTCCGTTCGGAGAAATGGCCAGGTACTCCGGCGCAAACTGTTCGCCTCGGCCGATATCCACGCGCCGGATCGTGTATGGCACGCCGGCTTCCTCGAGGAACAACGTGACCTTGTGCCCGTTCGGCGTGGGCCAGTAGTAGAAGTCGATCATGCGATTTCCTTGCTCGGCGCTCGACCCCGATTCTAGCGCCGGGCAAGGCGTGGCGGTCAGGAGCGGCGCGTGACGCGAATTGTATTTGCGTCGTCGGCGTGTTCGAGCAACAGGCGGCGCACGCGCTCTTGCCAGACATCGGCAAAAGCCTTGCGCTCGGCGGCGGTCGCGTCCGGTGCCAGTGCGCGCTGCATCAGGTCGCGCAACTGCGGCGCGGGCCGGACCGCGGAAAAATCCATCGTCACATCGACCGTGGCGCCGCTATCGACGCGGCGGAAACTGGCGATCGCACCGCTGTCACCACTGCCGTAGGCGAGCAGGCCGTTGCGCGCGAAGCGTCCACCGATGCCATGGAAACCATTGGTCGCGGCGGCGCCGGTGACGAGCGTGAAAACTTGCGCGATGACGCCGGTGGTGCCTTCTTCTTCCGGCGCGCCCATCGTCACCGCGATCGCGCCGCGCTCGCCGACTCCATCGGGATACAACGCGCGCACGGCGGCTCGTGCCATCAACCATGCACCGGCCACGGTCGGGCAGGAATGCCCGGCCAGGCGTACCGCGTCCGCGTAGCCGTATTCGATCAGGCCGCCGTCTGCGGCGCCGAGCGTTTCGGCCAATGCATCGCGCATGACGATGCGCGGTGCTGACTCGTAGAATGCGGGCAAGCTCATGCGTGCGCTCCATCTGCGGGAAACGCGCGCCATGCTACGCCACGAGGATCGCGTTGCCCTGATCCATGTCAAGCGTCGCGGCGTACACTGCCTCGTCGCTCCAGTGGAGGAACAACATGAATCGCAATCACTACGCCGCTCGCCGCGCGGCGTTCCGCAAACTGCATGAATCGGGAAGTTTCCTGATTCCGAATCCCTGGGACGCCGGTTCCGCACACGTGTTGGCTGCGCTCGGCTTCAAGGCGCTGGCAACGACGAGTTCGGGTTACGCGTGGTCGCGCGCAAAACCCGATCATGCGCCGGACGTGGACGAAGTTCTTGCGCATTGCCGGCAGATCGTCGAGGCGACCGATTTGCCGGTCAACGCCGATTTCGAGGATGGCCACGCGCGCGATATCGATGGTCTGGTGAAAAACGTTCGCCGCTGCATCGACACGGGCGTCGCGGGATTGTCGATCGAGGATGCGACCGGCGATGCGGCGCAGCCGCTGTATGCATTCGACGAGGCCATCGCCCGGATCCGCGCCGCGCGCGCGGCGATCGACGCAAGCGGCCAGGACGTGTTGCTGGTCGCGCGCGCCGAGTGTTTCCTCGTCGGCCATGCGGATGCCTTGAACGAATCCGTGCGGCGCCTGCGCGCCTATGCCGATGCCGGCGCGGATTGCCTGTTTGCGCCGGGCGCTCGCGAGACCGGGCAGATCGCCGTCATCGTCGACGCGGTCGCACCCAAACCCGTCAACGTGCTGGTCGGGCGTGCCGCACCGTACACGCTGGCCGATCTCGCCAGGCTTGGCGTGCGTCGCGTCAGCGTCGGCGGCGCGCTGGCCGGCGCCGCATGGGGCGGGTTCCTGAACGCCGCGCGCGAACTCGCCGCTGGCCGCTTCGACGGTTTTGCCGGCAATGCGACACATGATGAAATGGATGCGCTGATGCGTTGATCGACAGAATAATTTTTGGTATGCGAAATCAACGACTGATTTGATAACTATTATCAAGTTCGTTACGCTCTGCGGCAAATTATTTGGGAGACGCGGGCCATGATCAGCGCCGATTTGGGAACCCAGCTTGAAGGTTTTGTGAAGCGCCTGGTGGAGGCCGGACGCTATGGCTCCAAGAGCGAAGTCTTGCGCGAAGGCGTGCGCCTTTTGCAAGACCGCGAGGCGCGGCTCGCCGCACTGGATGCAGCGATCGCCCGTGGGTTGGCAGACGCCGACGCGGGCCGTGTGAAGCCCGCAGGCAAAGCGTTTGATCGTCTTGCCGGCAAGTATCGTGCGCTGACAGCGAAACACGCGTGAGCGTTCGGCTAACCGCGGGCGCGGAAAGCGATCTGGAACGTATTGGCGACTACATCGCGCGCGACAATCCGCGCCGCGCGCTGTCATTCGTGCTTGAGTTGCGCGAGCAGTGCATTAATCTGGCCGCCTTGCCGTTGGCTTTTCCGCTCGTTCCACGCTACGAGCGTCATGGCGTGCGCCGTGTGGTGTACGGAAACTACCTCATCCTTTATCGCGTCGACGCTCGCAACATAACGGTTCTTCACGTATTGCACGGCGCCATGGACTACGCAGCGATCCTGTTCGACAACGACGCCTAGTCGCTACCCAACGGCACCTACTTGCCAATGCAAAACGTGGAAAAGATTCTGCCGAGCAAGTCGTCGCTGCTGAATTCACCGGTGACTTCGCCGAGCGCCTGTTGTGCCTGACGCAATTCTTCCGCCGCAAGTTCACCGGTGCGCTCTTGCAGGTGCTTTTCCGCAGCGCGCAAATGTTCGGCAACCTGTTCCAACGCCCGCACGTGCCGGATGCGCGCGCTGAACGCTCCTTGCGTCGCATCGCCGTGCCCGGCGAGATGCTTGAGTTCTTCACGCAGCAAATCCAGGCCCGCGCCGGTTCGCGCCGAAAGCCGGATGTGGGTTTGTCCACGTTGATCCACATCATGCCGTGGAGTTTCGCCGGATAGATCGATCTTGTTGTGCACGACGATGCGTACCGCACCGTGCGGACCAGCGTCGAGCAACGCCTGATCGGATTCGGCATGTCCGGTTTCGGTCACAAGCATGGCCACGTCCGCGCGCTCGAGTTCTGCGCGCGCGCGGCGTATGCCTTCGGCTTCGACAATGTCGCCGGATTCGCGCAGACCTGCGGTATCGGCGAGCGTCAGCGCGATGCCGTCGAGGTTCACCGTCTCGCGTAGCACGTCGCGCGTCGTGCCGGCGATTTCGGTGACGATCGCGCGTTCGCTTTGCGCCAACGCGTTAAGCAGGCTGGATTTGCCGGCATTCGGTCGACCGACGATGACGACGTGCAAGCCGTCGCGCAGGAGCACGCCGCGGCGGGTGGCGGCGAGCAGACTGTCCAGTTGCGCTTGCAGCCGAAGCAGGCCGTCGGCCAATTGCGGCGCGCTCAGAAAGTCGATTTCATCCTCGGGAAAGTCCAGCGCCGCTTCGAGCCAGGCGCGCAGATGCGTCAGCGCCTCGAACAGCGTGCGAACCGAGCGGGAAAATTCGCCTTCAAGACTGCGCAAGGCAGCGCGCGCGGCGGCTTCGGAACCAGCGGCAATCAGGTCGGCGACCGCTTCTGCCTGTGCCAGATCGAGCTTGCCGTTGAGAAAAGCACGTTCGGAAAATTCGCCGGGACGCGCCGCGCGCGCGCCGAGTTCGCAGGCGCGTTGCAACAACAGGTTCAACACGACCGGACTGCCGTGCGCGTGCAGCTCGAGCACGTCTTCGCCGGTGAAGGATCCCGGCGCGGCGAAATACACGGCGAGGCCGCGATCCAGGGTTGCACCATCCCCGTCGCGAAATGCGCAGAAATATACTTTGCGCGCTTGTGGATTCTTTCCGGTCGACGCCTGCGCTATGGCGCGGGCGCGCGGCCCGGAAATGCGCACGATGCCGATGCCGCCGGCGCCCGGCGGCGTGGCAATTGCTGCGATGGTGTCGGTCGGCGCCATTCGCGCATTATCGGGCAACCTTCGCGTCGGCTGCCTGCATCCGATGGTTGATCACCCATTGCTGCAACAGGCTGAGGCCGCCATTGACCGCGTAATACAGCACCAGGCCCGACGGGAAGACAAAGAACAACGCGCCGAACACGATCGGCATGAACTTCATCATTTTTTGCGAAGTCGGATCCATACCGGGGCTTGGCGGCTGGAACAGCGCGGTTCCGGCCATGATCGCCATGTTGATGATCGGCAGGATGTAGTACGGATCCGGCGCGGACAGGTTCTGGATCCAGCCGAAGAACGGGGCGTGGCGCAGCTCCACGCTTTCCAGCAATACGTAGTACAGGGCAAAGAACACCGGGATCTGGATCAACGCCGGCAGGCAACCGCCGAGCGGATTGATCTTTTCCTTCTGGTACAGCTCCATCGTTGCGGCGTTGAGCTTCTGCTTGTCGTCGCCGTAGCGCTCCTTCAATGCCTGCAGGCGTGGCGACAGTTTTTTCATCTTCGCCGCGGAACGGAATTGCGCTTCGCTGAACTTGAACATGACGAGCTTGATCAGCAGCACGAGCAGGATGATGGCCAGACCCCAGTTGCGCACCAGTGCGTGCAATTGCAGCAGGAACCAGTGCATGGGCTGCGCGATCGGCGTGAGCATGCCGT
>JAFEEK010000148.1 GCA_018241165.1 Pseudomonadota bacterium | reverse complement strand
CGCAGCGAAACGCCTTTGAGCGCTTCGACGCCATTGCCGTAGGTCTTCTTCAGGTCCTGGATTTCCAGCGCGGGGATGGCGCTCATGGGCTGCACAATGGACGCGGGGCGGTTAGTATAGCGGGCCTTTCGATTCGCCAATTCCTGCCGTGGCCGACCATTTCCAATTGCGCCTTGCCGAAAGCCGCATGCTGGCGCCAGCCGTGCGCCACATGGCGTTCGAGCGTGCCGACGGCGCGCCGTTCGCGTTCGTGCCCGGCCAGTTCGTGCAGATCCACTTCGCCTACCCGGACGGCAAACCGACCAAACGCAGCTATTCGGTGGCGACGGTCGGCAATGAAAGCGGCGCGGTGCCGCGCATCGAAATCGCAGTGTCCTACGTCGAAGGCGGTGCGGCGACGAACCTGCTGGGAAATCTTCCGATAGGCGGCACGATCGACGCCAGCGGTCCGTACGGACGCTTCTGCCTCGACGACAAGGACGCGAACCGCCGCTACCTGCTCGTCGCCACCGGCACCGGCGTCACGCCGTATCGCGCGATGTTGCCGCAACTGCAAAAGCTCGCCGCGCGCGGCGCGGAAGTCGCGCTCGTGTATGGCGCGCGCAACGAATCGGAATTGTTGTACGGCGAGGAATTCGAAGCGTTCGCGCGGCAGAACCCGCACTTCCGCTTCTACGCCTGCTTCAGTCGCGCTGAGCGCGCGCAACCGCGCACGCACGATCGCGCGGGCCGCGTCCATGTTGCGCTCGCCGAACTCAAACCGGACGCGGCGCACGACATCGCCTACCTGTGCGGCAATCCGGACATGGTCGACCAGGCATTTGCGTTGCTCAAGGATGCCGGCCTGCCAGTGCCGCATATCCGGCGCGAGAAGTACGTTTCGTCCCGTTGAGCATGATGTAAAGGACGCTTGACACGTCGGAATTCTGCGCGTACATTCGCTTCTGTCAAGCGACCTTGACACAGCCGAAACCGGAACGCCGATGACCGACCAAGCCCGCAAGCGCTATCAGATTCGCATCATGCTCGCCATCGCGATCTACGTCGTCGTGCTGCTGGGCGTTTGGCCGCTGGCCAAATCCACTGCCGATGCGTGGCTCAAGGCGCTGTACGCGTTGACGCCGGTGCCGCCGATCCTGTACGTAATCTGGTTGATGGCGCAACGTGTGCTGGGCAGCGATGAGCTGGAACAGCGCACGCACCTGGTCGGACTTGGCGTGGCAGCGGCGGCGGCCTCGGTTTTCGGCATCGTTAGTGGTTTTCTCGCGGCGGCGAATGTACTCGATCCTGACGCGGCCGCGGCGGCGCTGATCTGGGTGTTTCCCTTGATGATCGTCGCGTATTCCATAGGTCAGCTTGTCAGCGCACGGCGCTACGGAACCACGCCCTGTATCGAAGAAGGCATGCCCCTGGCGCTGCGCTTTCTCTATGTGGTGGTGTTGTTCGCGGGACTCGCCGCGTATCTGTACTACCGCAAGCACAACCTGGATGCCGCCTCTACCGCGCTCGGAATGGCCGTTGGCGTGGGCGTTTGCGCGGTCGGCTTTTCGATCTGGCGTCACCTGCGCAAACGCTCGTCTCAGCAATGAAAAACCGCGTGCGCGAGCTGCGCGAAAAACGCGAATGGTCGCAAGGCGAGCTGGGTGAACGCCTCGACGTGTCGCGTCAAACCGTCAACGCCATCGAAACCGGCAAGTACGATCCGAGCCTGCCGTTGGCGTTCAAGATCGGCAAGTTGTTCGGGCAGCGCATCGAGGCGCTGTTCGAGTTTGATGAGGAGACGAGATGAAACTGGATACACGAACCGCCTTGCGCATCGCCGTTGCCGTTGCTGCGCTCGGCTACCTCGGCTACACACAACTCGCCAAACGGCACGCCGCCGCCGTGCACGCGCCCGCGCAGGCAGCGCCGATTGCAGCGAATGCGAAGGAATTCACGCTCGGCACGTTGGCGTTCAAGACCTGCGAGCTGCCGCAAAAACATTCCGGCGCGACCACCAGCGCGTTCTGCGCGCCGTTTTCCGTGCCGGAAAATCGGAGCATTGCGAACGGCCGCAAGCTCGACCTGCGCCTGGCGCTAATCAAGTCGGACGCGGCCGCCGCCGATGCCGACATCGTCGTGTTCCTCGCTGGCGGGCCCGGGCAGTCCGCTGTCGACACCTGGCCACAGATTGCGCCGGCCTTCGCGCCGCTGCTCGCGCATCATCACGTACTGCTGCTCGATCAGCGCGGCACCGGCGGGTCGAATGCGCTTGAATGCAAGGGCGACGACGCGGACAAGGAAGATGCCGACCGTGATGGTGGTTTCGATGCGGCCAAGGCGAAGCGTCATACGCAAGAATGTCTGGATCTGGTTTCCAAACACGCCGATCCGCGCTTCTACACCACCGTCGACGCGGTTGCCGATCTGGAAGCCGTGCGCCAGGCGCTTGGCGCGCCGCAGTTCGATCTGGTCGGCGTGTCCTACGGCACGCGCATGGCGCAGCAATACGCGATGCGTCATGCGGACGGCGTGCGCAGCATCGTGCTCGACAGCGCGGTACCGAACGAGGCCGCGCTCGGTCAGGACTTCGCCGAGAACCTCGACGCCGCGCTGAAAATGCAATTCGCAGAATGCGACAAGACGCCGGCGTGCAAAAAGGCCTTCGGCGATCCGTTTGCGAACCTGTTCAAGCTGCGCGACGCGTTGCATGACAAACCGGTCGATTACGCCTACCGCGACCCGGTCACGTTCGAAACGCAAACGAAACATCTGAATGGATCGTCGTTGGCTGGCCTTGTGCGCATGTTTGCGTACTCGCCGGAAACCGCCGCATTGCTGCCGCTGTCGATCGCGGAAGGATTGAAGGGCGACTTCACGCCGCTCGCCGGCCAGACCCAGGTGTTGACGGGAGACATGGCCGATCTGGCCGAAAACGCGATGCAGTTGTCGGTGATTTGCAGCGAAGATGCCGACCTGCTCGCGCCGCGTCCGCAGGATGAGGGCACCTTGCTCGGCAACCATCTCGTGAATGGCATCAAGACGGCTTGCGAGGTATGGCCACACGAAACGCGGCCGGCCGATTTCCACGCGCCGCTGAAAACCGATAAACCGGTCCTGATTCTGGAAGGCGCGTTCGACCCGGTCACGCCGCCGCGCTATGGCGAGCAGATCCTCAAGGGCCTGTCCAACGGACGGCTGCTGATCGCGAAGGGTCAGGGCCACAACGTCATCGGCCGCGGCTGCATTCCGAAATTGGTCGGCGAATTCGTCGACAAGCTCGATCCGAAAACCCTCGATGCGAAGTGCGTGGATCGCCTTGGCCCGATGCCGGCGTTCGTCAATTTCAATGGAGCAGCCCCATGATCGAAGTCAGGAATCTGCACAAGGCGTTCGGCAAGGGCGCCAAGCGCGTGGTCGCGGTGGATGGCGCGTCCTTTATCGCGCGCGACGGCGAGATCACCGGTCTGCTCGGCCCGAACGGTGCCGGCAAGACCACCACGTTGCGCTGCCTGTACACCCTGATGAACCCCGATTCCGGCCAGGTGCTGGTGGACGGCATCGATGCCGCGGTCGATGCGGTCGCGGTGCGCCGGCGCCTGGGCGTGCTGCCCGACGCGCGTGGCCTGTACAAGCGCCTGACCGCGCGCGAGAACATCGACTACTTCGCGCGCCTGCACGGCATCGATGCGCAAACCCTGCGCGCGCGGCGCGAGGCGCTCGCCGACGCGCTTGAGATGCGCGACATCCTGGATCGCCGTACCGAAGGCTTCTCGCAAGGCCAGCGCGTCAAGACCGCGATCGCGCGCGCGCTCGTGCACGATCCGAAAAACGTGATCCTCGACGAGCCGACCAATGGGCTGGACGTGATGTCCACGCGCGCGATGCGCACGTTCCTGAAATCGATGAAGGCGGAAGGGCGCTGCGTATTGTTCTCCAGCCACATCATGCAGGAAGTGGCCGCGCTGTGCGATCGCATCGTCGTCATATCGCGCGGCCGTGTCGTCGCCGACGAATCCCCCGATGCGCTGCGCGCACAAACCGGCGAGTCGAACCTCGAAGACGCATTCGTCAAACTGATCGGCTCCGATGAAGGACTGGCCGCATGAACTCGCTAAAGCTCCCTCTCCCCCAAGCAACGCCTGAGGGAGAGGGTTGGGGTGAGGGGGCGGCACATCCGGCAACGGCGAACAGGAACATTTGGAGCGACGCATGAATTCGACATTGACAGTTTTCCTCAAGGAAGTCCGCGAAAACATCCGCGATCGCCGCACCGTGATCAACACGCTGTTCGTTGGCCCGCTGATGGCGCCGCTGATTTTCGTGCTGCTGATCAATACGCTGGTCACGCGCGAGTTGTCCAAAGCGGAAAAGCCTTTGCCATTGCCGGTCGTCGGTGCGCAATACGCGCCGAACCTGATCGCGGCGCTCGAGCAGAACAACGTGGAAATCAAACCCGCGCCGGCCGACCCCGATGCGGCCGTGCGCAACCAGGATGCCGACGTCGTGCTGCGCATCGACGCGGACTATGCGAAAGCCTGGGACAAGGGCGAACCGGCGCAGGTCGAGATGATCTACGACGCCTCGCAGCAGGATGCGCGCGGCCCGACCGAACGCCTGAAGAAACTGATCGAGGGCTACGGCCAGCGCACCGGCGCCTTGCGCCTGCTCGCACGCGGGCTGTCGCCGTCGATCCTGAAACCCGTGGTGATCGCCGACCGCGACCAGTCCACGCCGCAAAGCCGCGCCGGACTCATGTTCGCAATGCTGCCGTACTTCTTCATACTCGGTGGCTTCATCGGCGGCATGGCCCTGGCCATCGATACCACGGCCGGCGAACGCGAACGCCAGTCGCTGGAACCGCTGCTCGCCAATCCGGTGCCGCGCTGGAAGATTCTCGGCGGCAAGCTGATGGCGACCACCGCGTTCGCGATCACGACAGTGGCGCTGTCGATCGTCGCGTTCGCCGTCGTCGGCCAGTTCCTGCCGACGGAAAAGATCGGCATGAGCCTGACCCTGGGCCCGCGTTTCATTATCGCCACCGTATTCGTGATGCTGCCGTTGGCCGCCTTGCTCGGCGCCTTGCAGACGCTGGTCGCCGCGTTCGCCAAGAGTTATCGCGAAGCGCAGACCTACCTGTCGCTGCTGATGCTCGTGCCGATCATCCCGACCTTGCTGTTGTCGATCCTGCCGATCAAGACGCAGTTGTGGATGTATAGCGTGCCGTTGCTCGGCCAGCAGGTCACGATCATGCGCCTGATGCGCGGCGACCCGGTATCGGACATGGCCTTGCTGATCTGCTTCGTGTGTACGTCCATCGCCGCGTTCGTGGTGTGTGCGATCACCGCACGG
>JAFEEK010000147.1 GCA_018241165.1 Pseudomonadota bacterium | reverse complement strand
GGATCGTCGGCGATGCCGACCGTGCGCTGGCCCTGCACGTTGGAATGCCCGCGCACCGGGCAGATGCCGGCGCCCGGCCGGCCGATGTTGCCGCGCATCAGCAGCAGGCTGGCGACCATGTAGATGTTGTATTCGCCCAGCACGTGTTGCGTCAGTCCCATGCCGTAGACGCCGATCACGGCGTCCGCGCGGGCGTACACCGCCGCCGCGCCTTCCAGCGCCGTGCGGGTCAGGCCGGAATCGGTTTCGATGGTCTCCCACGACTGCGCACGCACGAAGTCTGCGAACGCATCGAAGCCGCGGCAGTGCTGCGCGATGAACGTGGTGTCGAGCACGCGCGGCGCGCCATTCTTCGCGGCTTCGTCGTCCAGCGCCAGCAAGGCCTTGCACAGCCCGGTGATTGCGGCGATGTCGCCGCCAGTCTTGACCTGATGGTATTGCGTGGCGAGTTTCGTTTCGCTGCCGGTGAGCAATTCCAGCGGACTTTGCGGATTGGCGAAACGTTCCAGTCCGCGCTCGCGCACCGGATTGAACACGATGATCGGCACGCCGCGCTTGGCCGCGTTTTGCAGGTCGTGCAGCATGCGCGGTGAGTTCACGCCTGCGTTCTGGCCGAAGAAGAAGATGCAGTCGGTCTTGGCGAAATCGTCCAGCACCACGGTGCCGACAGCGGTGCCGATGCACTGGCGCAACGCGACGCCGGTCGCCTCGTGGCACATGTTGGAGCTGTCCGGCAGGTTGTTGTTGCCGTACAGGCGCGCGAACAACGCGTACAGGTAGCTCGTTTCCAGCGACGCGCGACCGGAGGCGTAGAACACCACCGATTTCGGATCGAGCTTCTTCAGTTCCGCGCCGATCGCCGCGAACGCATCGTTCCAGGCGCAGGGCACGTATTTGTCGCTCGCGCGGTCGTAGCGCAGTGGATGGGTGAGGCGGCCGTTTTGTTCGAGTTCGTAATCGCTCCAGCCGCGCAGTTCGGTCACGGTGTGCTGCGCGAAAAATTCCGGCGTGGTGCGCAGGCTGGTCAATTCCCAGGCGCTGGCCTTGGCGCCGTTTTCGCAGAACTCGAAGGTCAGCGGTTTTTCCGGCTGCGGCCAGGCGCAGGATACGCATGTGAAACCGCGTGGCTTGTTCTGCCGCCACAGTTCTTTCACCGTGGACGGAATCGGCACCTTCTCGCGGCGCAGGATCTCCGCCACCGATTTCACCGAGCCCCAGCCGCCAGCGGGAGCGGTGTAGGGTTCGACCTTGGGTTTGCGATCCTCGCTCATGGCAGTTGAAAAAGGGGTCAGATACGGTTAATTCGCAAATTAACCGTATCTGACCCCGCCGTCCAGAGTGGTTCATCCATGGCCGCCGGACTATGATCGGCCGCATGATGCCGGTCGATCTTTCGCATGCACCTTCGCAGAACGCAGACGTAGTAACCGCATGCGGCCTGGCGCGTCGCAGCGTATCCATTCGCCAGAACGGGATGGCGCAACACGCCGAAGATTGCCTGGTGGAGGAAGCGCCGATCGAAATTCGCTACAACGGCACACCGTGTGCGGTGATGATGGCAACGCCGTCCGATCTGGAAGATTTCGCCTGCGGCTTCGCCTTGAGCGAAGGCCATGTCGCACACGCCGGCGATATCCGCAGCGTGTCGGTCAGCGAACACTTGGAAGGCTACGTCGTGGATATCGAAGCCGCCGCGATCGCGCAGCCGGAATCCGTGCGCGCGCTGCCCGGGCGCAGCGGTTGCGGACTGTGCGGCAGTCGCCAGCTCGAAGATGTGTTGCGACCACCGCCGCGTGTGCCGGACGGTTCGACGCTGGATCATGACGCCCTCGAACGCGCGTTGACGGCGTTGACACAACGCCAGCCGCTCAACGCGGGCACCGGTGCGGCGCATGCGGCGGCTTGGGCCACGCCGGCAGGCGACATCACGCATGTGCGCGAGGACGTGGGCCGCCACAATGCGCTGGATAAACTGCTCGGCGCGTTGAGCCGTGAGGGCGCCGACCTGCGTGCCGGATTCGTGCTCGTCACCAGTCGCGCCAGTTACGAGATGGTGGTCAAGACCGCGCGCCTGGGCGTCGGCCTGCTTGCGGCGATTTCCGCACCGACCGCGCTCGGCGTGGAGCTGGCCCGCGCCAGCAACCTGACCCTGGTCGGCTTCCTGCGTCCCGGGCGGCATGTCGTGTACAGCCATCCGCAACGCTTGCCCGGCGCGTGCGCGTGAGGCGCAACCGCTATACTTGCGCTGTCTCAACCGATCCGGAATTCCCCATGCGACTGCGTCAGATCGCGATGCTGCTGGTGATGTGCGCCTTACTCGCCGCCTGCGGCAACAAAGGTCCGCTCGTCATGCCGGATCAGAAGCCGCAGACGCAACCGGCGCAACCGGCAACGACGCCAGCGACCTCGACGCAGGATTCCGGCAAACAGTGAAGTTGCACTTCACCAAGATGCACGGCATCGGCAACGATTTCGTCGTGGTCGATTGCCGCGATCGACCTTTGGCGCTGTCGCCAGCGCAGATCGCGCATATCGGCGATCGCCACACCGGCATCGGCTTCGATCAGCTATTGACCATCGATCCTTCGCGCAATCCGGATTGCGCATTCGCCTACGGGATCTGGAACAGCGATGGCACCGGGGCCGGGCAATGCGGCAACGGAGTGCGTTGCGTGGCGGCATGGTTGCAGCGCGCTGGCGCGCTGGG
>JAFEEK010000146.1 GCA_018241165.1 Pseudomonadota bacterium | reverse complement strand
CTGGTCAGGGAAATCGACGCGCTCGGCGGTGCGATGGCCATAGCCGCAGATCGCGCCGGCATCCAGTGGCGCACGCTGAATGCGTCCAAGGGCCCGGCCGTTCGCGCCACGCGTTGCCAGGCCGATCGCGTCCTGTACAAGGCCGCGATCCGGCGCCTGCTGGAGACACAGCCCGACCTTTTCGTTTTCCAGCAGTCGGTCGAGGACCTGACCATCGAGGGCAACCGCGTGACCGGCGCGGTCACCCGGATGGGTCTTGCGTTTTCCGCGCGCAGCGTCGTGCTGACTGCGGGAACCTTTCTCGCCGGCAAGATCCACGTGGGCCTGGAAAACTACGCGGGTGGGCGCGCCGGCGATCCGCCATCGGTCGGGCTGGCCGCGCGCCTGCGCGAACTGCCGCTGCGCGTGGATCGGCTAAAGACCGGGACGCCGCCGCGCATCGACGGCCGCAGCATCGACTATTCCGGACTCGCCGAACAACCCGGCGACGACCCGATGCCCGTGTTTTCGTTCATGGGAACGGTGGCGGACCATCCGCGCCAGGTCAGTTGCTGGATCACGCATACGAGCGCGCGCACGCACGACATCATTCGCGGAGCGCTGGATCGATCGCCGCTGTACACCGGCAAGATCGAAGGCATCGGCCCGCGTTATTGTCCGTCGATCGAGGACAAGGTCGTGCGCTTCGCCGACAAGACCTCGCACCAGATTTTCATCGAGCCGGAAGGACTGGAAACCACCGAGATCTATCCGAACGGGATTTCCACCTCGTTGCCGTTCGACGTGCAGATGGAACTGGTACGTTCGATCAAGGGTTTCGAACACGCGCACATCACCCGTCCGGGTTACGCCATCGAATATGACTACTTCGATCCGCGCGGGCTGAAGGCGTCGCTGGAGACGAAGGCCATAGACGGTTTGTATTTTGCCGGCCAGATCAATGGCACCACCGGCTATGAGGAAGCCGCCGCACAGGGCATCATCGCCGGCATCAATGCGGCACGCGCCACGCGTGACCTGGAACCGTGGACGCCGCGCCGCGACGAGGCCTATATCGGCGTGCTGATCGACGACCTGATCACGAACGGCACCAGCGAGCCGTACCGCATGTTCACTTCGCGCGCCGAATATCGGTTGCACCTGCGCGAGGACAATGCCGATCTGCGCCTGACCGAAAAGGGATTCGAGCTGGGCAGCGTGGATGCGGTGCGACATGTCGCGTTCTGCCGCAAGCGCGACGCGATCGCGCGTGAAACCGAACGCTTGCGCGGCATTTGGGCCGCACCGGGCAATACGCTGGGACGCGAAATCGAAAAAACGCTGGCCGTGCCGCTGTCGCGGGAAACGAATGCCCTGGACCTGTTGCGCCGGCCGGAACTGGATTACGCGCAACTCATGCGCGTTTCGGCGCTCGGTCCGGCGGTCGCGGATGCGCAGGTTTCCGAACAGGTACAGATTGCTGCCAAGTATTCCGGCTATCTGGATCGGCAGAACGACGAAATCGCACGTCAACGCCGGCACGAGGAAACGCGGATTCCCGCGGCGTTCGACTATGCCAAGGTTCGCGGCTTGTCTGCGGAAGTGATGCAAAAGCTCGGTCGCAGCCAGCCGCAGACGATCGGCCAGGCGCAACGCATTTCCGGCGTCACACCTGCGGCGATTTCATTGTTGCTGGTGCATTTGCGCCGCCGCGCGGCCTGAGCGAGCGCGACGGCGCAAGGACCAGCCTACTTGGGCTTCGGCACCTTGACCTGGGCCTGCGCCAGGGCCTGCACGGCATGCTGGTAAAGCGCGGTGGCTTCTTCAGGACTCGCCTGCCCGGTCTGGCCGCCCGACATTTTGTCCTTGAGCACAAGGGTGCCGCTGTCGTCCCAGCCGACCTTGATCACCGTGGATGGGCGTGCGCCCTCGCCGCTGGATTCTTCCTTCACCACGACCCAGGGCTTGTCGTTCTGGTACGCCATTTTTACGGTGGCGCGGCCGATTTCGTTGGCCTTGTCGTCGTACTGGTCGGTGATTTCACGCACCACCTTGACCTTGCCGTTGCTGTAGAAGGCATCCCATGCGGTGGAAGTATTCGGCGTCTGTCCGCCGCCGCTGACCGACTTCAGGGTTCCGATCTCGGCAAACGCCTTCTTGTAGGCGTCGTACATTTTCTCGGCAGGAGTGGGCTCCGGCGCGAGGATGATCTGCACCACGGATGGCGACTTCTTGGTCAGCACCGGATATTGCAGCACCGGCAGGAAGCGCCGCTCGCCGTCGATCAGCTTGGCGTCCACGGCGTAGGTGCGCAGCGGATCCACGGCCTTCGGGTCGATCGGCAGGTTGAAGCTGATCGGCGGGTGGTTGGCGTGCTCGACGGTGATTTGCGCCAGCGGGTTATCCGGCTGGGATACATCCACGACCTTGAGTTCGACGCGGGCGTTGTCGCCCAGGGCGCGCGGTTCGCGCAGCATGATGGTGCCGCTGACGCTGTTGGCGACCTGCGGAGCGACCGGCGCAGCCGGCTGCGGCTGGGAATTGCAGCCGGCCAGCAGGCCAAACGCCAGCAAGGCGGGAAGCGGGGAAATACGCATGATTCGATCTCCGGATGGCGCAGGTGCGCGAAGGACGCGACCGGCGGTTCGTAAAACGGGGAGGCGGGTCCTGGAAAAACAGGACGGGCCGTCCTCAAGCGGCCTATTCTAGTGCGCTAGGGCTGGGATTGAAAACGCCTCGTCCGAGAGTTCGGGGTCGCGGCATTTGCATCCATTGTGAAAGTCGCGTTAACATCGGGTTACATTTGCGCGTGACCAGGCCGGTGGTCTGGGGTCGACTTCGTCGAACGGCACATCGAAACGCCGATGGTGCGCAAAAGTAACTCGTCTCGTTTTCATGCACACAGTACCCATTGGGGAGTAACACCAATATGAATCGTAAACTTCTGGCTACGGCAATTTGCGCCAGCTTGTTGGTCGCCGCCACCGCATTCGCTCAGGATGCCGCCACATCGCAATCGCAACCTCAGAGCAAGCCTGCGTCTACGCAGGATGCCGCTTCTTCATCGACGAGCGACGCCGACAAGAAGAAGAAGGAAGAAGCCAGCACCTTGCAAGGCATCACGGTCACGGGCTCGTTGTTGAACCGCCCGGAATACCAGACGACGTCGCCGGTGCAGGTTGTCAACCTCAGCTCCGATATCGCCGCCGGACAGTTTACGACGGCTGACTTCCTGCAATCGACCGCAGTCGCGGCCGGTTCGACGCAGATCAACAACCAGTTTGGCGGCTTCGTCATCCAGGGTGGCACGGGCGTGCAGACGGTCGACCTGCGCGGCCTCGGCGCGAACCGCACCCTGATCCTGCTTGATGGCCAGCGCCCGGGTCCTTCCGGCACGCGCGGCCAGGTCGGCGCCTTCGACCTTAACGTCATCCCGCAGGTCATCTTGCAGCGCGCCGAAATCGTGAAGGACGGTTCGTCCTCGATCTACGGTTCCGACGCGATCTCCGGCGTGGTCAACCTGATCACGAAGAAGCGCATGGATCAGACTGAAGTGACGTTCTCCGAAGGCATTCCGGAACACGGCGGCGGCCAGCAGTATCTGGCCTCGATCGGTACCGGCTGGAATTTCGAGAACGGCAACATCTCCGTTGCGGCGCAGATCGATCGCCAGGAAGCGCTCAAGCGCGGCCAGCGCGACTTCCTTGCCTGCAATGAGGACATGGTCTGGGGCACGGACGGCCAGCGCATCGACCGCGCCGATCATTCCGTCACCCAGGGTACCCCGCTTTCGGGCTGCAACAACCTCTACGCCAATACGATCATCTACTACTGGGGTTCGAACAACCGCTTCGTGCCTTCGCCGGATGGCAGCACCCAGGGCCCGTTCCCGGGTTACCACCTGCGTCCGTATCCGACCAAGACCTACGCCAACTCGCCGCAGGCCTATTACGAGGACCAGCTCAACTTTCCGTTCGTCGGCAATGCCTACGCGATCGATCAGCAACAGCGCGCGAGTCTGTATGGTTCCAGCAATTTCAGCTTCGGCAGCGTGAACTGGGATACGCAGTGGTTGTACAACAATCGCAAGACCAGCGATCGCCGTTACCGCCAGTTCTTCCCGATCATCGAGGCCGATCAGGCAGCCGGCTGGGTCGATCCGCTCAAGCCGAGCAACGCAAGCAAGCCGCCGTACTTCGAGCCGATCATGCCATTCCCGCTGAACTCCGATGCGGATGTCGATTATTTCTACGGCGCCACCAAACTGTCGGGCGGCTTCACTTCGACCGGCAGCTGGTCGTGGGAAGCGAACGCAACCTACACGCGCTCGAACGGCGATTACCACATGCTGGGCATCAATCTTGCCAACAGCGGCGACTTGGCGAATCCCGGCAACGAACTCGACAGTCCGCTGATCAACTATCTGGAACCATGCGTGCTGAACGGCCAGTGCATGAACAAGCTGATCAACGCCATCGGCCAGGACATTTCCGGCAACACCGTGTACACACAGGCCACGCTCAATGCCTTGGCCAACGGCAACTTGTTCGACTTGCCGGCGGGTACGGTCAGCGCTGCGATTGGCGCCGAATACCGTCACTACACCATCGACGACAAGCCGCCCCCGGCCACCTGGGGCTTGACGGGTGCGTCCGAAACCAAGGGCACAGACAACGTCAACGAAATCTTTGGCGAAGTGGGTGTTCCTTTGCTGCAGGGCTTGCCGGGCGTCGAGTCGTTGACCGCCGACCTGTCCGCACGAATCTTCAAGTACGATTCCGTTGGCGACTCTGCGCATGTCTGGAAATACGGCCTGAACTGGCAGATCGCCCCGGGCTACCGTGTGCGTGGCACCTTGGGTACCTCGTACCGCGCCCCGGGTTTGTATGAGTTGTATCTCGGCAACCAGTCGGGCTTCCTGTCCCAGGCTTCGATCGATCCGTGCATCAACTGGAGCGACAGCACCAACGACTTCATCCGGAAGAACTGCGCGGCTGCCGGTATTCCGGGCGACTACGCCGCGAGTGGCAACCCTTCGGCTACGACCTATCAGGGCGGCGGCAAGGGCTTCCTCAAGCCCGAGAATTCGCGCGCCAAGTCGCTGGGCTTCGTCTGGACGCCAACCTTTGCCGACCTGAACGTGGCCGTGGATTACTTCGACTACTTCATCCGCGGTGAAATCACCAGCCTCGGCGCCAGCGATATCCTGTTTGGGTGCTACGGCTCGCCGGTTTATCCGAACAGCTTCTGCAACATGTTCCACCGCAATTCGCCGACCGATCCGGCCAACCCGAGCATGATCACGGACGTGCACGCCACCTACGTGAACATCAACCAGGAACGCAACCGCGGTTACGATTTCCAGTTGAACTACAACCGCGACTTCGGATTCGGCAAGTTCTCGGCGGATGCCCAGGTGACCTATACGATCTCTGACGTCGTACAGCTGTTCGATTCGTCCGAGGCGAGCGGTTTCAGCTCGTCGGAATTCGTCGGCTACATCGGACGCCCGCACACGGTTGGCGTTTTCGATGCCAGCCTGGAGCGCGGCAACTGGACGTACTACTGGCAGGGCTTCTACACCAGTTCGACGTCGAACAAGGATCTCAGCGAGACCTTCACGTACCAGGGCTATCCGAATGCCACGCGCGACATCAAGGCGGATTGGCAGTTCCGCCACACCGTGTCCGCGAAGTACGACGGCGGCAAGTGGGACATCACGTTCGGCATTCGCAATCTGTTCGACGCGAAGCCTGACCGTGTTTCCCAGGGTGCAGATACGTTCGCCGGCGTGTTGGGCAACACCCCGCTCGGTGGTTCGCAGTACGACTGGTTCGGCCGCACCTACTTTGCGCGCTTGAACATGCGCTTCTGATCGAAAGATCCAGCGTGCAACACGAGGAGGCGACCCAGGTCGCCTCCTTTTTTTTGCCCGCGACATTTGCATTTCCGCCATGACTGTATCGGGACAGCAAGCTTTTCTTCGCCGCGGTGCGCGTGTATCCTCGCCGATTCATCATTTCGAACCGACGCACCCGTGGCGTACCGCCTCGTAGTTCGAATGCGATACGCAGAAAAATCGACTGGAGAAGACGACATGCTTGATCCGTTTCGTTGCTTAACGCGCGCATGCGCGCTGGGTATGCTCACGGCCCCGCTTCTCGCCGGCGCAGCCGAGCCCATTCCGGTTGATGCCTTGACGCGGCTGCCGGCGATCCAGTCGGTGTCGATGGATCCGAGCGGCAAGCACCTGGTCGGACTGGTACCCTCGCCGAAGAATCCCGACGAAACGGCGCTGGCAACCTGGGACCTGGATACCCTCGCGTCCGGGCCCAAGGTGGTCACGCCATCCGGCGAGCAGATGAAATTCGTCGCCGCGTTTGCGTTGAAGGCCGACAAGATCCTGGCGATCGCGCGCCAGGAGTGGACGGGCGATGGCGGATGCGTCGAGGGCAAGTCCCTGGGTACGACCAAGACCTTCGTGACCAAGGCTTACCTGACTGGCGACGCGCAGAAGAAATTCGACGAAGCCTTTGCCGACGACAAGACGACAGTCGGCGTCAGCAAACAGACCCAACGCTGCCTGGAGCTGTCCGGCACGGCATCGCTGGTCAGCATGCTTCCACTGGATCCGGACAACGTCATCGTTCAG
>JAFEEK010000145.1 GCA_018241165.1 Pseudomonadota bacterium | reverse complement strand
TGGCCGTGCTGGCCATCGTTTTCGTGGCCGGCATCGTCGTGCTCGGATTTTTTGCCCTGCTCGCGTTCGCGTTCATTGGCGTCATTGTCGCGATCGTGCGCGCGCTGACGCGCCCGCATGCCCCCGCCGCCACGCGCGTGAGTGATCCGCGCGTGATCGAAGGCGAATACGTGGTCGTGCGCAACGACCCGGCCGCGCTCAAGCACTGAGTCTTCCGGGCGGCAAGCGCGGCAATCTGGGCAGCTTGTAATCCTTGACCCGATTTTCCGAACTGTATGGTGCGCGTTGCGCAATCCATCACGGAGCATCCCGACATGAGCGCTGCACCCGGAGCCAGAACCGCCCAGACCAACGGACGCCTGTGGGGCGAGCGGGCCCGCGACTGGGCCGACATCCAGGAAGGCACGTGCAGACCCGTCTACCTCGCCGCTTTCGAACGCATGGGCCTGCTCGAAGGGATGGCCTATCTGGATGCCGGCTGCGGCGCAGGCATGGCCATGCAGATCGCGGCGGGACGCGGTGCGCGCGTATCCGGCGTCGATGCCGCCGCCAACCTGCTCGCCATCGCCCGCGAGCGCGTGCCCACGGGCGACATCCATCAGGGCGAACTCGAATCCCTGCCGTTCGCCGATCATGCGTTCGATCGGGTGACCGGCTTCAATTCCTTCCAGTACGCCGGCAGTCCCGCCGTCGCACTCGGTGAAGCCAAACGCGTCGCCAAGGCTGGCGCGAGTGTCGTCGTCATGACCTGGGGCGAGCCGGCAGGCATGCAGGCGGCCGAGCTGGTCGCCGCGCTCAAGCCCTTGCTGCCGTCGCCACCGCCGGGCGCGCCCGGACCATTCGCGCTGTCGTCGGAACCGGCATTGCGCGCCTTCGCCACCGCGGCGGGACTGGAAGTGCTCGATGTGTTCGATGTCGCCTCGCCCTGGCACTACCCGGATTTACCGACCGCGTTGCGCGGATTGCGCTCGTCCGGCGTAGCAGCACGCGCGATCGCCCAATCCGGTGAGACTGCGGTTGATGCCGCGCACGCCAACGCACTGGCGCCCTTTCAACAACCCGACGGCAGCTACCGGATTGCAGCGACGTTTCGCTGCCTGCACGCGCGCGCCTGATCGCCGCACCGAGACAGCGGCACCCGACATCGCGTGACCAGTGGCGCTGTCGCACGGCGCCGCGAGCGGTTACAGTGCGCAACCGATTTTCGATGTGCCTCGATGAACAATGCCGCACCCGGCGATTCCGCACTGTCCTCGCCGCGCGTCCTCGTGCCGCTGGCGCTGGCCGGCGTGTACCTGATCTGGGGATCGACCTACCTCGCCATACGCATTGGCATTGCGGATTACCCGCCGTTCCTGATGGCAGCGATCCGTTTTCCGATTGCCGGCGGCCTGATGTACGCGTTCCTGCGCTGGCGCGGCGTGCCTGCGCCGACGCGCCGGCAATGGTTCAACTGCCTGATCACGTCGGTATTCCTGCTCGGCCTCGGCAATGGTCTGGTGTGCTTCGCCGAGCAGACCGTGCCATCCGGAATCGCAGCCGTCGCGGTCGCCAGTGTCGGTCTGTTCATGGCGATTTTCGCGGGAATCTACGGCCAGTGGCCGAACCGGCTGGAATGGCTCGGGCTGATCATCGGTTTCGCCGGCGTGGTCGTGCTCAACCTCGGCAGCGGTCTGCGCGCTTCTCCGCTCGGCGCCATTGCGCTGGTGCTGGCCGCGGCGGGCTGGGCCTACGGTTCGATCTGGAGCCGGCGCCGCGACATGCCGGCGCCGACGATGGGCGCGGCCGCGCAGATGATCTGCGGCGGCATTCCGTTGGGATTGATGGCGCTGGCGGCCGGCGAGCGCTTCACGCATGTGCCGTCTGCGCATGCCACGCTCGCGCTCGCCTACCTGATCGTCGCCGGTTCCATCATCGGCTTCACTGCGTACATTTACCTGCTGCACAACGTGCGCCCGGTGCTGGCGACGAGCTATGCCTACGTCAATCCGCCGGTGGCCGTGCTCGTCGGCGTCGCGCTCGGCGGCGAGGCGGTGCATTCACTCGACATCGTCGGCACGGCAGTCATCCTCGCCGGCGTGGTCGCGATCACGCTGGCGAAGACCAACCGCTGATCACTGCTCGCGCAACGCGACCGTCACCGGCACGCGTGCCGCGCGCATGGCGGGAAACAGGCCGCCAATGAAACCGATCGCCAGCGCCCATTTGATGCCGGTCCACAACAAGGCCGGCGTCACCTGGAACTGGAACACGACCTGGCTGAAATTGCCGCCCAGAGTCGACGCGGTGTAGCCGTTGAACAGCAGCCACACGATGGCGGCGCCGATCACGCCACCGAGCAACGCGAGCAACATCGTTTCCAGCAGCACGGACACCACCACCGGCAGGCCGCGGAAGCCGATCGCGCGCAGCGTGGCGATCTCGCGCGAACGCGTGGCGACGGCGGCGTACATCGTGTTCAGCGCACCGAAGATCGCACCGATCGCCATGATCACGCCGATGGTGATGCCGATCACGCGGATGACCTTGCTCAGACCCTCGGATTGCTTGTTGAAGTATTCACGCGTGGTGCTGACATCCACTTTCACGCGCGGATCGCTGGTCAACGAGGCCTTGAATTGATCGAAAGCCGAAGGTGCGGTCAACCGCACGATCACCGACTCCGCGCTGCTGCCGCGCCGGTAGGCCGAGGCCACGGACTTCGCATCGCCCCACAGTTCGGATTCGTGCGCATCGCCGGAGGCGAACACGCCGACGATGGTCCAGTCCTGGCCGCCAAGACGCAATTGCTTGCCCAGGTCCAGGCCGGCGAATTGGCGCTGCGCGCCCAGGCCGACATCGAGTTCGCGCAGGCCCGGCGTGAACTTGCGCCCGGCGACGATCTTCGCATTCGACCACACCGTCCACGCGCCGTCGCCGACACCGCGGATGGTGACATTGGTATCGGTCGCCGGATCGCCCTTCTTCGGGATGTTGGCGACGACCACCAGCTCGGCGGACGTAATCGGCTTGCCCTGTGCATCCTTGGCGACGCCCGGTGCACCTTCGATCACGGTGATGTCGTCGCGCGAGAGCACGGAATTGGTTTCCGCGCCGGAGCCGCCACGCAACACGATTGCGGTGTCGTCACTGCCGGTTTGCTGCAGGGTCGCGCGCAAGCCATCGCCCATCGCCAGCAACGCCACCAGCACGGCGACCACGCCGGCGATACCAATCACGATCACCGCGGTGGAACCCAACCGCGACGCGAGCGTGCTCAATCCGACCTGCGTCACCGACAGCGCGCGGCGGCCGGCACGGGTGAGCGTGAGCCACAACGCAAACACGATCGCGAGCGCGACGACCGCAAACCATGGCAGCAATGTCCACACCACCAGCCATGCGACCGCGATCGCGAACATTCCCAAACCGGAAAGAAACTTCTTCATGACGGATTTTCCTTATCTTCCCGCAAGCGCATCGACGATCTTCAGGCGCATGCCGCGCAATGCGGGCAACGCGCCAACGAGGGCGCCGATCACGATCATCAACACGATGCCCTGGATCCAGTTCTCCGCACCGATCGGCGGCAAGCGAACCATGCCGCCGCTGCCCTTGGTCAGCGCCGGCGCCAGCGCGCTGGCGATGGCCATGCCGATCACGCCGCCGATCAGCAACAGCAAGATCGATTCGGCCAGCACCAGGCCCAACACGCTGCGGTTCGTGAACCCGATGGTCTTGAGCACCGCCAGTTCCGGAATGCGTTCGCGTACCGCCTGCGCCATGGTGTTGCCGGTGAGCAGGATCAGGGTGAAAAACACCGCCGCCATGATCGCCTCGACGATCAGGCCGATGTTGCCGATCTGCTTGGCGAAGGATGCGTTGAACGCGTTCGCGGTCTGGGTTTTGGTTTCGTGCGCCGAATTGGCAGACAGCGCGTCGATCTGCTGCGCGATGGCGTCGGCCTGATTCGGATCGGACAACTGCACCACGTACCAGCCCACTTCGTGTTGGCTGTACATGTTGGCTTCGTCGAAATATTCCCAGTGCAGGAAGAACATTTCATTGGTGCCGTCGGGCGCATCCTTCGCCGCCTGGAAAATACCGACGATGGTGAACGGCCAGGTCTTGTCGCCATCCTTGCGCGGGAAAATCTGCGATTGCAACGGTACCTTGTCGCCGACGTTCCAGTGGTAGCGAGCGGCCAGCGCCGATCCGACCAACGCACCGTCGCGCGTATCGGTGAATGCCTTGTGCTGCTCCGGCGACAACACGATGTTCGTGTTGCCGGCAAGGTAGTCGTCGTCCACCGCGAAGCTGAAGACGAAGTTCTTCGGATCCTGGTAGATGCCGCCGAACCAGTTTTCGTGGCCCACGCTCTTGACGCCCGGAATCGCGGCGATGCGCGTTTTCAGGCTCAGCGGCAATCCGGTCATGATCGAAAACCGCGACGCAACCACCAGCCGCTCGTTGCCGGCAAGGCTGTCGCTGCCGCTGGTGAACGCCACGCGCACGGCATTGAGCAGGCCGAACAGCAGGAACGCCGCCAGCACCGAGGCGATGGTGAAAAAGGTGCGGGTCTTGCGCCGGAACAGCGCGGCCCAGACCAGATGGAAGTATTTCATGGCTTCGTACCTTGTCTTTTGTTGTCATCCCGGTGGAAGCCGGGATCCAGTTGGTCTTTTCGACATCAAGATCAAGATGGATTCCGGCTTTCGCCGGAATGACGATTCTCAAGCGTGGGCCGATTGCTCGACGAGAGTGCCCTTGTCCAGATGCAGGGTCTGGCGCGCATATTCGGCCGCCTTCGGATCGTGCGTGACCATGACGATGGTCTTGCCGTGTTCGCGGTTGAGCGTCTGCAACAAACCGAGCACGTCTTCCGCCGATTGACGATCGAGGTCTCCGGTCGGCTCGTCGCAAACCAGCAGCGATGGATCGGACACGATCGCGCGCGCGATCGCCACGCGTTGCTGCTGGCCGCCGGAAAGTTCGGTCGGACGATGCGACGCGCGATCGGCAAGACCGACCAGTTGCAGGGCGACGCTCGCGTTCTTCTTGCGTTGCGCGGCCGACAATTTGGTCAACAACAGCGGCAACTCCACGTTCTTCTGCGCGCTGAGCATGGGCAGCAGGTTGTAGAACTGGAACACGAAGCCCACGTTCGCAGCGCGCCATTTCGCGAGTGCGCCCTGGCCGAGTTTGTCGATGCGTGCGCCGCCCACGGCGATGCTGCCGTCGCTGGGCGAATCCAGCCCGCCGATCAGGTTCAGCAGCGTGGTCTTGCCCGAACCCGACGGGCCCATCAAGGCCAGGAAATCGCCTTGCGCGATGTCGAGATCGACATGGTGCAGCACTTCGACCTTCTGCTTGCCGCGCTCGTAGACCTTGCTGACGTTGCGGATTTCGACCAGATTGCCCATTGTTCGATCCTCGTTCGAATTGGTTATTTCGCGGTCGTCTCGACCGTCACTTTCGCGCCATCGCCCAATTCGGCCGACGGCTGCTTGACTACTTGCGTGCCCGCGGCTATGCCTTCGACCAGGCGCAGGTCGCTGAAGGTCTGTCCGGGGCTCACCGCTCGCGCACGCGCGCGGCCGCCATCGATCGCAAATACCACGGATTTGCCATCGCGCTGCACGATGCTCGTCGCCGGCACCAGCACGCCCTTGGGCAGCGGCGCCGCGGCACCCTTTTTGGTTTCTTCCAGGAACGACACGCGCGCGCCCATGTCCGGCAGGATGCGCGGATCCTTCTGCTCCATCGCGATGCGCACCTTGACCGTTGCCTTGCTCTTGTCCGCCGTCGGGATCACCGCGATCACGTGCGCCGGGATCGTCCAGCCGGGATACGCATCGAGCACGGTCTGCGCAGGCTGGTTCGATTGCACGCGGTTGATGTAGGCCTCGTTGACGTCGACGTCGACTTCCAGCGAGTCCATGTCGACTATGGTGCCGACGCCGGTGCGGGTGAAACCGCCGCCGGCGGAGAACGGCGAAACGATTTCGCCGACCTGCGCGTTCTTGGCGATGATGACGCCGGCGAACGGCGCACGCACGGTGCAATAGTCGAGCTGTACCTGCGCGGACTTCACGCCCGCGTCGGCCAACTCGATCTGCTTGCGCTGCGTATCGGCCTGGGCAGAAACCGACGCGACTTGCGTCTGTGCGTCTTCCAGCGACTGCTGCGACACCAGATGCCGGCCGACCAGTTCCTGCGCGCGCTTGAGGTCGCGCCGCGCCTGCGCCAGTTGCGCCTGGTATTGGGCCAACGTCGCCACCGCCGCCTGTTGCTGCGCGCGAGCCTGCGCCAGTGCTGCCTTTTGCGCGGTGTCTTCCAGACGCGCGAGTACCTGGTCCTTGTCGACGTGCTCGCCTTCTTCGATCAGCACCTGCGTCAGCGTGCCGGTGATCTGCGCCGAAACCGTGGCCTCGCGCCGTGCGGTGACGTAACCGGTCGCCTGCAACACGGCGGTGTCGCTGCCACTGGCAGATGGTGCCGTCGCCGTCGCAACCTGCACCTCGAACGTCTTGCCGCCGAGGAAATACCAGATGCCGCCGCCCAGCAGCACCAGCGCCAGCACGATCGCAGCGGCGATCCACGGCCAGCGCGACGGCGTGCCGCCGGCATCCTCGCGATGGCGCGAATCGATGCGCAATTCCTTCAACAAGTCGGATTGATCCATGGTGCCCATGTGCATCAAAAAGTCGGTCTTCAAGTGTGCCATAGACTCGCAGCACGTGCCGCGGTGCAACAGGGCCGGTGGTCACGAATCGCGGGTGACAACTGTCAGAACCGCGAGGAATTGCGCAGCACCGCCGAAACCCGCATGCTTGCGGCATCACGCGACCCCGGGGAGACGGCCATGCGCTGGTTCAGCATTCTTTTTCTGGTCATCGGGCTGGGCCTGCTCGGCGGCGGCGGCGCGATCTGGCGCAATCATGCGAATTTTGCCGCGCACGCCAAGCGTACGCAGGGCACCGTCACCGACCTCGTTTTTCACAGCAGTTCCAAGGGGGGCGGGACGTATTCGCCGAGCGTGGAATTCGAAGCTGACGGCCGTGTCATCCACATATCCGGATCGGGCACCAATCCGCCGGCATTCAATCGCGGCGAGCAGGTCACGGTGTTGTATCCGCCGGAAAACCCCGAAGCCGGCCGCATCGACAGCTTCAGCGAGAACTGGCTGGGCATCCTGATCATGTCCGGCATCGGTTTGGTGTTCGCCGCCATCGGCGGTGGCATGATTGCGGCCGCCTTGCGCACGCGCAAGGTCAACGCATGGCTGGCCGTGAACGGCCTGCGCGTGCAGGCAAAGCTTGAAAACGTGCTGTACGACACCAGCCTCAAGGTCAATGGACGCAGTCCGTGGCGATTGATTTGCCAGTGGCAGCATCCGATAACGCAAAAGGTCTACGTGTTCAAGAGCGCGAACATCTGGTTCGATCCCACCTCTTTCGTCAAGCGCGACTCGCTCGACGTACTGGTGGACATGGACAACCCCAGGCGCTATCACGTCGACACTTCTTTCCTGCCGCAGATGGGATGACATGCCATTCGCCTTTGCGCCATCGCCGCCCCCCGCTGCCGCCATCGCCGGCAGCGCCACGCGCTTTCCGGTGCGCCGCATCTTCTGCATCGGCCGCAATTACGCCGAGCACGCTGCCGAGATGGGCGCAAGCGTCGACCGCGGCAATCCGGTGTTCTTCTGCAAACCGGCGGATGCGATCGTCGTCGATGGCGCGGATGTTCCGTATCCGCAGGCGACGAAAGAATTGCACCACGAAGTGGAAATGGTCGTTGCCCTGCATTCCGGCGGAATCGACATCGCCGAAGCCGACGCGCTGACGCATGTGTTCGGCTACGCGGTCGGGCTGGACCTGACCCGCCGCGACTTGCAGGCCATCGCCAAGGCGAAAGGAATGCCGTGGGATACCGCCAAGGCGTTCGACCATTCCGCGCCGCTGTCGCCGATTCGGCCCGCCGCCGAAATCGGCCATCCGCGCAGCGCGGCGCTGACGCTGGCAGTGAACGGTCAGCTGCGCCAGCAATCCGACATCGCACAGATGATCTTCAACGTACCGGAAATGCTCGCGCGCCTTTCGCGCCTGTTCGAACTCAAGGCCGGCGACCTGGTCTTCACCGGCACGCCGGCGGGGGTCGGGCCGCTTGTTCGTGGCGACGCCGTTCACGCACAACTGGCCGGCTTGACGGAACTGCGCTGCCGCATCGCCTGAGACCGGTGCGCGTCACGCATTTGCCCTGCAATTGCGCTAAATTCGACGCGTCGCGTTGGGGAGCGGCACTCGAATCGTCCAATCAAGGAGCAGGTGCATGAGTTTCTTCAGCGAGTTCAAGACCTTCGCGATGAAGGGCAACGTGGTCGACATGGCCACCGGTATCGTGATCGGCGCGGCGTTCGGCAAGATCGTCTCGTCGCTGGTCGACAACGTGATCATGCCGCCGATCGGCGTACTCATCGGCGGCATCGATTTTTCGAGCCTGGCGGTCAGCATCGGCAATCCCGTCGCCGACGCCAAGGGCGTGGTCACCGGCGGGGCGATCATCAAGTACGGCATGTTCCTGAACACCATCATTCAGTTCATCATCATCGCATTCGCGATCTTCCTCGTGATCAAACTGATGAATCGCATGGTCAAGAAGCAGGAAGCCGTGCCGGCCGCGCCGCCACAACAGGAAGTGCTGCTTACCGAGATCCGCGACCTGCTCAAGGCGCAGAAATAAGCAAACCCCCTTCGGCGAATGGGGTCGATGCGCAGCATCGGGGGGATGCGCAAAAAGCCATCCCCCTCAATCCCCCTTCGCAAGCGAAAGGGGAAGCCGTGCTAGCGTCGCGGATCGCGCGACTGGCGCTCCGGACGCGGTACCCGATGCTGCCGCCAGTATTCGCCGAACAGCACCGCCGCACTGGCGGACACGTTGAGGCTTTCCACCGCGCCGCTGCCTGGAATCGTCAGGTGCAGGTCGGCGCGGTCGATGAGTCCACGGCTCAGGCCCTGCCCTTCCGCGCCGAGTGCGAACACCAGACGCGGCGGCAGGCGCGATGCGAACAGGGCTTCGCCTTCGCGCGGCACCGTGGCGGCGATCGCGAATCCCGCGTTGCGCAACGCACCGAACGCATCTTCGCCCGGCGCGATGCGCGCCATTGCGACCGCCTCGGCGCCGCCTTCGGCCACGCGCAGGGCGGCGCCGGATTCGGCCAGCGCGGCATCGCCGGACAGCAGCACGCCATCCACGCCGAAGTTCGCCGCGCTGCGCAACACCGCGCCGAAATTGTGCGGATTGCCGACGCCGTCGAGCCACGCAAGCACTGCGTTCTTGCGCGGCGCGAGTTTCTGCAACAGCGCGGTCAACGCCATCGGCGCGCGCCGGCGCACTTCGAAGCACACGCCTTCGTGATGCTGGCTGGCGGTGAGCTTGTCCAGATCCGCGTTCTCGACCACGCGATAGCCGAGCTTCTTCTGCACGCACCAGGCAAGTACGGTCTTCAGCTCGGCAATGCGCGTTTGCAACAAGTATACTTTGCGCAGATCGTGCGGACGCTGCGCGAAAAGCGCAAGGCAGGCATTGATGCCGTAGACGCGCATCTCGTCGCGGTTGCGGCGCGGTTGCGCGACGCGTTCGGGGGATTGCTCGTTCATTCCAGGGCCATCGCGGCATCGACCGGCGCAGTGTGCTTGGGCGGGCGCAACAACGCCAGCAACGGAATCGCGACCAGGGTCAGGATCATCATCAACCAGAAATCGTTCAAATACGAAATCGTTGCCGCCTGGCGCGTGACCTCGCCGTTCAGGGCTTCTAGACTCGCCGCCGCAGAAAAACCGCCCATGTGCGGCAACGCGGTCGCGCCGAACGGCGTCAGGCGCGCGGCGAGTTCGGCATGGTTGACCTGGGTGTTGTGCGCCAGCAGCGCCATCATGATCGAAATGCCGACGCTGGAGCCGATGTTGCGGGTCAGGCTGTAGATGCCGGCCGCTTCGGTGCGCGTGGCCATCGGCAATGTCGAATACGCGACCGTGGACACCGGCACGAACACCAGGCCCACGCCAACGCCCTGCACGATGCCGGTGTAGATGATGTCCCACTGCGGCACGTCGGATGTCCACAGCGTCATCTGCCACATCGAATACGCGGTGATCAACATGCCGATGCCGGCAACCAGGCGCGCATCCGCGCCGCGCGCGAGCAGTCGTCCGACGACGACCATCGCGATCAGGGTGCCGATGCCGCGCGGCGCAAGCAGCACGCCGACGGTGACGACCGGATAGTTCATCAATGTCTGCAGGTACGGTGGCAGCAGCGCCATCGTCGCGAACAGGACGATGCCGATGATGAAGATGAAGATGTTGCTGGCGAGGAAATTGCGGTCGCGGAACAGGCCCAGGTTCACGAATGGGCGATCGACGCTGAGCCAGTGCACGACATAAAGATAGAAGCCGAGGAACGCCAGCGCGGCCTCGATCTGGATTTCCGCCGAGTCGAACCAGTCCTTGGTCTGGCCGCGGTCCAGCATCATCTGCAGCGCGCCGATGCCGATGGCGAGGAAGGCGAAGCCGCGCCAGTCGAAACGCGAGGCGTGCGTATCGTCCTTGGGCAAACTCGATGCAACGCCGAACAGGCACAGCGCGCCGATCGGCACGTTGATCAGGAATACCCAATGCCAGCTGTAATTGTCGGTGAGCCAGCCGCCGAGCGGCGGCCCGAGGATCGGCCCGACCATCACGCCCATGCCCCACATCGCCATCGCCGCGCCGTGTTTTTCGCGCGGAAAAACATCGAGCAAGGTCGATTGCGATACCGGAACCAGGGCCGCGCCGAACAAACCTTGCAGGAGGCGAAACAGCACCATCTCGTCGATCGTGGTGGCGATGCCGCACAACACCGACGCGACGGTGAAGCCGGCCACCGCGATCAGCAGCAGCCGCCGGCGACCGAGCACCGACGCGAGCCAGCCGCTGGCCGGGGTGGCGATCGCCGCGGCGACGATGTACGAGGTCAGCACCCAGGCGATTTCGTCCTGCGTGGCCGACAGCGAGCCTTGCATGTTCGGCAATGCGACGTTGGCGATGGTCGTATCCAGCGCCTGCATCAGCGTGGCGAGCATCACCGACACGACCAGCAAGGCGCGGTTGTCGACTTCGCGATGGCTTTGCGCGTGACTCATTGGATTTCTCCCTCTCCCCCAACGGTCTCATCGTTGGGGGAGAGGGCTGGGGTGAGGGGGTGACATTGCGCACTGCGGAAACGTCGGGCAAAACCTCCGCGCCGCCCCCTCACCCAACCCTCTCCCCCGAGCGCGCTCGGGGGAGAGGGGAATATTCCTTCGCGCTGCACGCGTTTCATGTCAGTGCCGTGCGGTCACCGCGACGCGCGTTTGCGGCGCGGCGCGCGCGCCTTCGATGCGGCCAAGCAGCGAGTTCTGCGCACCTGTGTCGATCTTGACCACCGCACTCATGCCGGCGCGCAGCACCGGACCGGCACTATCGTCATCCACCGCGATGCGCACCGAAATACGTTGCACGATCTTGACCCAGTTGCCGGTCGCGTTCTGCGCCGGCAGTACCGAGAATTCCGAGCCGGAGGCGGGACTGATCGAAGCGACGCGGCCCTTCCAGGATTTGCCCGGATAGGTATCGACCTCGATGCTTACCGGCTGGCCGACGCGGACATTGGTCAGGTCGGTTTCCTTGAAATTCGCGTCGATCCACAGACCGCGCGTGGCCACCAGCGGCATCGCGGCCTGGCCGGGCGCGAGGAAGTCTCCGGGTTGCAGGTTCTGCTTGCCGATGGTGCCGTCGATCGGCGCGCGCACCGTGGCGTGATCCAGATCCAGTTGCGCGGCGGCCAGTTGCGCCTTGGCGAGCTTGTAGCCGGACAGTTCTTCATCCGGGGTTTCCGGCAGGCCGCCGAGCAGGCTCTGCGCCTTGGCCACGCCGG
>JAFEEK010000144.1 GCA_018241165.1 Pseudomonadota bacterium | reverse complement strand
CGTTGGCAACGAATGACATCAGCACAAGCGGCAAAACCGCAATGGACGAAAGGATAAAAGTATTGCGAGACGACATGACGCACCTCTGTATCATCGAACGGCGAAATTGCGCTCGCCTCGCCGAAGGGCGAACGCAATTTGCAAGAAAGGCTCTACGGCATCGGATAGTTCGGGCACGTAAACGAACGCGGCTTGGTCGTCGTTCCGTACGGATTGGAAATCGCCAGCGTGACGTTCACCGTCTGGCCGGTCGAACACGTTCCGGAAACATCGACATCATTACCTGATGCACCCGTGTTCGTCGTCCAGGACATAGTGGTCTCGCCCTGCGAATCGAAGTCGGTGAAATTGCAGGTATAGACATGAACGCCCGAGGTAACGCCGCTATTGGTTGGGTCCGGGCAACGGAAATTGGCGACCGTTGGCGCGGAGCGGCCATGCGTAGTGAGCATGGCGATCGGGCTTCCCAGCGCAGTTCCTGCAGTCGCAAGCGTAGTAGTGATGGGCTGAAAATAAACGTCGAAGTTGCGGTGATCGATGGTACACGCATTAACATGAGTATTAAGCGAGCCGGTATCGGTACCCTGTACTTGACCTATCGGCATCACCAACGGGCCCCCCGAGTCTCCATCCTCTGTGCAGGTGCCGTGCACCTTGATCATTCCATTGAGCGTGATATCAGAACAAGATGAGTACTGCGGCTTGGGAATAACGACTGTGGCATTCCATGCACTCACTTGGCCACAATGCGGTCCATCGCTCGATGTTCCATATCTGCAAACCGTGGTGCCAACCGGAGCTCGCAGCATACCGGCCCATGTGCCGCTGACGGTGATATTCCCATCCGAATAGCCATTGATCTGCGACAACGCAATCCAGGGTGAAACTGTTTGAACCCAAGCGCCATCTTGCAAGGAAGGTTCGGCGTAACACACTCTCTGTGGGTAAGAATTCGGAACGACGTAGAAATTCTGTGTCGTATGTTGCATGTAACCGATGACGGTGCTTTGATCGCTTGCGTACATGGTGTTGCCGAGAATTCCGCAATGACCAGCTGTGGCAAATCCCGAGGTATACGTGCTACCAGACACTTTTTCAGCAGATGCTCCTACCGAACACGACTGAAAATGCCCAGGAGCGATGGGTACTTGGGGCGTGAAGTCATTTCGCGTCTGATCTGCGCCGCGCAAAGACGAAGAAAACCCGTACGGCGTATCTTCCACGGGTATCAAGCGAACCGGCACGCGCAATTTGAGCGTTTGCACCAATGCCGATGCTTGCGTGAAGGCTTTGTCCACAACCTCGACCAATACTGCGTTGGTTTGGATATCGACCGCCGCGTCGCGAAATCCGTTCGCCCCAGCTTCCGATTGCAAAGCGTGAACGATTTGATCGCGCACGGCATCGAGCTCGGTCAAATTGTGACGGACAAGCGTAGGAGTAGCGCCAACGCGTACTATGGCGTCAAAGTCCGGGATTTGGCTGGTGGCCACGACAAGGCCCAACGTGTCTGAGTCGAACCAAGCGCCTGCGTAACCGGGTAGATTGCGCCCCTCAACATGTCTTGCTAGCACGGCTGCATCGTACTCTTTCCCCAATCGGGAAATGGCAGCGTTTTCATCGATTCCATAAAGCGCTTGAACTTGTGCCAAAGTCTTCTGGTCGTACCGCACAGGCACATCAGAAACTGCTGCAGCAATCGAATGCGCGCTTAGGATTGATCCCCAAAGCAAGAACAATTGCGGCAACTTCTCGTGGTTCATCTCAACACCTACTACGTGAGCATCGGGTGGTTCGTCGCCGGATAGCATTCGCCGACTCCGGTATTGCGATCATTCGCGCGAGAACATCGTAAAGTATTGAATGAAAAAGAAAAAATATAAATTCTTTATCCTCACCGACTCCGGCGTCGGCTACCGGCTGGCGGCGGATTGAGTCAAGCCGCCTTATAAAATCCTTACACTCACGTTAAGGCCCAAAGCTGCCTAGAGTTCCGCGCGCAATCCGCTGCGTCACGGGGAACGACGTTCGGGAGGCGCGCGAGCATTGCGCAGCAGCTTTTGCAGCCAAAGGGATGAAGCGTCACCGACGCCGGTCGCGAAAGTCGTCGAAACTTTTTCATTGGACTATTCCATGGCATTCGCATTCCGTTCACGTCGGCTCGTTGCAGCGACCGCGTTGGCATTGTTCGCAACCGCGGCACTGGCTGCCGCACCGATTCCGCAGAACCTGGGTCCGGGCCTGGACAAGCTCGTCGAGAGTCGCGCGATCGTCGCAAAAGATCCCAAGCGCGCCATCTACGGCGGCTATGCGACGGAAGAAGCGCAGAACTTCTCGACCTTGGCGATCACCGACGAAGCCAGCGCGCGCGTGCTGGTGGACATCGTCCCGCGCCATGCCGGCAATCTGGATGCGCTTGCGCACACGTTGCAAAGCGCCATCCCCACCTTCGAGATCAAGGCCGTCGACAAGGCCTATCGTGGCACCGGCGTGATCGAGGCGTATGTCTCCGTCGACGATGCCGTCGCGATCGCGACGACCCGGGACGTGCGCGCGGTTTTCCTCGCGCTCAAGCCCTACACGCGCCGGATGAATCTGCCGGTGCAGATGCCCAGCGTGCAGTCCGGCGATCATTTGCTCAAGATCGGCACCGCCTTCGACCAGGGCGTGATCCAGCACCGCGTGGATCGCATCAACCAACTCTATAACCCGAGCGCGCCGGTCAATTACGACGGCACCGGCATCTCGGTCGGCATCCTGTCCGACAGTTACGACACGCGTTCGGCCGCGCCGCACGCAAGCACGGCGGTGACCAATTTCGATCTTCCGGGTGCGGCGAACAATCCGTGGAACACGCAGCCGGTGGTCGTGTTGCAGGATGATCCGGGCGGCACCGATGAAGGCCGCGGCATGGCCGAGATCGTCTACAAGATGGCGCCGAAGGCGCGCCTTGGCTTCGCCACCGCCAACACCGGCGAAGTGGAATTCGCCAACAACATCCGCGCGCTGGCTGCATTGCCGGGATACGCCTACGGCCCCTCGACGCAACAGGGCTTCAAGGCCGATGTAATCACCGACGACGTCGGCTATTACGACGAACCCTGGTACCAGGACGGCATCATTGGCAATGGCATCGACGATGTCGCCGCTGCCGGTGTTTCGTATTTCTCGTCCGCCGCCAACGACATCGGCATCAACGGTTACGAATCGGTATTGCGCATCGTGCCGAACGGTGCCGGCCTCACCGCCGCAACGAACAGCGCGTTGGTCGGTACCAACATCAACCTCGCCACGGTTCCGGCCAACCTGTATGCCGGCGGATTCCACAACTTCAATCCGAATCCCGGCCAGCAGGACGTCGCGCAGCTGGTCAACGTCAGCAGCACCCAGGTCGTGACCATGCAATGGGACGATCCCTACGATCAGCGTGACCTGGTCCCCGATCAGCCGCCCATTTACTCGACCACCGGCACGATCTCCACTGCGAATCCGTCCGCCACGTTCGATGGCACGAGCACGCCGCCGCTGCCGCCGTTCACGGCCGGGCAGGCCTATGTCATCACTGAAAAGGCCACCAGCGGCGACCTCGACGCGATCATCAACATCTACGATGCCGGCGGGAACCTGATCCTGAATCAGGATACGGGAACCGACGAAACCGTCAATTTCTTCCCGCCGATTTCGGGCCAGTACAAGATCGTCGTCAATCGCTATTCGACGACGGCCGGCAATTTCACGTTCACCGTGAACACCGCCGCGGGTTCGCCGGGCGTCACCACCGACCTGAACCTGCTCGTGTTCAATGCCGCGACCGGCGCTTACATCGCCAGCCAGTCGATGACCAGCAACAACGTCGCCACCAACCGCCCGATCGAGCTGGGTCAGTTCGCTTTCGGAGCGTCCAAGCAGATCCAGTTCGTGATCGCGCGCGCCAACACGCCGACGCAGCCGCAATCGCAACTGCCCACCCACGTGCGCTGGATGATCCCGGGCAATGGCGCTGCCAACATCGGTCCGGCGGAATACTTCAAGTACAACACGGTGACCACCGGTGGCCATGCCACTGCGGCCGGCTGCAATGGTACGGCGGCGTATTCGGTGTTCAAGCCGAACGTTCCGGAATATTTCACCTCGCCCGGCCCGGCCACGATCTACTTCGACAAGAACTCCAACCGCCTGCCGGTGCCGGAAGTGCGCCAGCAACCGCGCGTGGCGGCGGCGGATGCCGCCAACAACTCGTTCTTCGCCAATGACAGCACCAGCGATCTGGATACCAACCCGAACTTCTCCGGCACCAGCGCGGCTGCACCACACGCCGCGGCCATCGCGGCCCTGGTGCTGCAGTCGCGCGGTGGTTCCGGCAGCGTGACGCCGACGCAGATGACGCAGATCCTGCAGAACAGCGCGTTCCCGCACGATCTGGATCCCCATTACGCTTCGGGAACGGCGTTTTCGTCGGATGGCGCCAACGTCACCGTGACGATCAGCTCGGACAACGAAGCGCAATTCCAGACCGGCGGCAACGATACTTCGTCGTTCCAGATCTTCTTCTCCGGCCCTGGTTCGCTGGCCAGCATCGTGTTCAATCCCGGCGGCACGAATGCAACCGGCGGCAACGTCACCGGCGGCAACAACGGTCCGCAGAACGACGTGGGATCGAATCCAGCGACGATCACGTACTTTGAAAACAACTATCCGGGCATGACGTTCCTGCCGGCGACGCGAGCGTTCGCCCTCGGCCCGCTTACCGGATTGACCGCGGCGGATGTGGTTGCGCCGGCCAGCACCTCACCCTACGCCGGCTTCAGCAATCTGACCCCGCTTCCGGCAAACCAGTCCAGCCAGTTCAACACCATGACGATCGGCTTCCCGAACGCCAATTTCGGCAACGGCGGCGTGGTGCGCTTCACGGTCGGTCGCGGTGTCGCGCATTCGTCGGCAACCGGTAACGGTACGAGCATCGGCCCGGGCACGATCACGACCCAGTACAGCGCCGACATGTTCGGCGGTGGCGTGATGATCCCGAGCGGCGTCGTGATCAACGATGGCATGACCTTCAGCGGCACGACCACCGGCGGCGGCACGTTCAGCGGCGTGATCCGCAACAACATCGGCAAGGGCTACAGCGTGCTCGATGGCTACGGCTTCATCGACGCGTCGCTCGCAACCGGAACCTTGCAGGCCACGGCAGCGGCAGCGCCGGGAACTGGCGTGGTCGCAGACAGCGTTCTGTTGACCGTCAATGTCACTCCGGGCACGGCACCGGCAAGCACGGGATTGGCCGTGAGCGCGAACTTGAGCGCAATTGGCGGAAGCACCGCCCAGGCGTTCTACGATGACGGCACGCACGGCGACGTTACGTCCGGCGACAACGTGTTCTCCTTCGCCACGACCATTGGCAATGTCGCTCCGGGCACCAAGCTCATCGCAGCGCAGGCGACCGACGCCCAAGGCCGCAACGGCAATGCGCAGGCGTCCTACACGGTGCAGGCGGCGCCCACGCCGACTGCGCCGACGGGCGCAGGTGCGGCAACGCCGGCAACGGTGGCCGTGACCGAAACGACGCTGCTCAAGGTCACGGTTACGCCCGGAACCAATCCGGCCAGCACCGGCATTGCGGTTAGCGCCGATCTGAGTTCTATCGGCGGAAGCGCCACGCAGACGTTTTACGATGATGGCAGCCATGGCGACGAGACCGCAGGCGATGGCGTGTACTCGTTCGCGGCGACTGTCGCCAATGCGACGTCGCCGGGCGCGAAAGTCCTGCCGGTGCAGATCACCGACGCGCAAAGTCGCCAGAGCGCCACAACGATTACGCTGGCGGTGCCGGCGCAAGGCGCGCTCAGCGGCGTTGGCCTGGCGTTGCCGACTGTCGTCAAGCAGGGCGCGTCTTCGACGCTGATCGTGGTCGTGACCGCAGGCACCAATCCCGCGAGCACGAGCGTGGGCGTGAATGTCGACCTGAGTGCGATCGGTGGCAGTGCATCGCAGGCTTTCTACGATGACGGCACGCATGGCGACCAGTACGCGGGCGATGGCATCTACACGTTCGCGATCACCATCGCCGATGATGCAACCCCCGGCGTGTACAGCCTGCCGGTGACGATCACCGACGCCCAGTCGCGCAGCAGCAGTCCGACGATCGCCATCGAGATATCCGACGTCATCTTCAGGAACGGATTCGAATAAAACGCTCTCCGCTGGGGAGACTTGGGGACAAGAGCGCCTTCGGGCGCTCTTTTTTTTATCCGTGTCATGCGCCGTCGATGCGCGTGGCGCCATCAATCGGGGTTGGACGAACCGGCGAATCCCATTTGTCGCCATGCTTCGTAGACGACGACGGCGACCGCGTTGGACAGATTCAGACTCCGATTGTCGGGGCGCATCGGCAGGCGCAGGCGCTGCTCGGGCGGCAGCGCGTCGAGCACGTCCTGCGGCAGGCCCCGCGTTTCCGGGCCGAACAGTACGGCGTCGTTACCGGCAAATTGTACATTCGTATACAAATTCCGCCCGCGCGTGGACAAGGCGAACAGGCACGTTGGTTTTACATCCGCCAGGAATGCGTCGAGTGAATCGTGCACGGCCACGTCGGCGAATTCGTGGTAGTCCAGGCCGGCGCGGCGCAGCTTGGCGTGATCCAGTTCGAAACCGAGCGGGCGGATCAGGTGCAGGCGTGCGCCCGAATTCGCACACAGGCGAATGACATTGCCGGTATTCGGCGGGATTTCCGGCTCGTACAGCACGACGTGCAGCATGGTTTTATTTGCCCGATCCGGCACAGGATTTCACCAACGATTCTGCACCCGCGGCGGCGACCTGCTCCTGCGTCGCCGGACTCGGCGCCTGCGGAAACTCGATGCGCACGTCGAGATTCTTCAGGCTTTCGTCGCGGATGTTCGACATGCCGGCGAAGCGCAGCAGCCGTTGTGTCGCGCGGTCGTAGGTGACGTCGATGTGCGGCGCCAGGAATGCGTACCACGCGCCGAGCGCAAGTCGCAGCGTCAACGTTTTCGCGTCGGATTCCTTTCCCACGATCGCCAGGTCGAACGCGTAGAACATGCGCTTGCTCGGTACCAGGAATGCGAAGCGCAACGTGTCGCCACGCGCCAGCGCATCCCAGTGTTTGTGCACGTAGGCATCGAAACCGGCGTCGACGACACCGTCCTTTGGCAAGTCGAGCGGAGCCGATTTTTCCGCCTGATCGGGTTTGCGCTGCACGAAAATCTCGCGCGACGGGCCCGAGCCGCGCACGCCTTCGCGATAGCCCCAGCGCGCATCCAGCATGGAAAAATCCGGCGCCTGCGCGTTGCTGTTTTCCGAAATCGTCTTGCGCGCGAAGGGACGGCCATCGGGGCAGGTGTAGACGACAAGGCGTTCGTCGCCGAGCAGGTAATGGATTTCGCTATAGGCCGGCGCGCCGCCGTCCGCCAAGGTGGCATGGCCGGTCCAGGTTTCAGCCGCGGATACCGTCACGCCGGCAAGCGCCAACACTGCCGCAGCTATACTTTTTGCGCCGAGAAAATTTTTCATGAGACCAGTATGCCCGCAGCCCAGGTCAACGGCGCGTCAATTTACTATGAATGCGAAGGCAGCGGCCCGCCCTTGCTGCTGATCCACGGCCTGGGCTCGAGCGGCGACGACTGGGCATTCCAGCACGCGGATTTCGCCCGGCACTTCAGCCTAATCCTGCCCGACCTGCGCGGTTCCGGACGCAGCGCGAAACCGCCGGGGCCTTACTCGATCGCGCAATTCGCGCAAGATTTGTGGGCGTTGCTCGATGCGCGCGGCGTGAAGCGGGCAAACATCCTCGGCTTCTCGCTTGGCGGCGCAGTTGCGCAGGAGATGGCGTTGTCGCAACCGGATCGCGTGTCGAAACTTGTACTCTGCAACGCGCTCGCCAACTACCGCACCGACACGCCGTGCAAATGGCTGGAAGCGCGCATGCAAGTTGCGCTGGTGCATTTGCTCGGACTGCGCCGCACCGCGAAACTCATCGCCAACCGCCTTTTCCCGCACGAGGATCAGGCGCCCAAGCGCCAACGCGTGATCGACGTGGTCGGCGCGAATCCGAAAAAGGCCTATCTCGCCAGCATCCACGCACTGATCGGCTGGAGCGCGCTCGAGCGCATCCACGCCATCGCCTGTCCGGTGCTGATCCTCGCCGCGGAGTTCGACTACACGCCACTGGATGAAAAGCGCACTGAGGCCGCGCGATTCCAGAATGCCGAATTCGTGGTGATCGAAGGCTCGCGCCACGGCACGCCGTTCGATGCGATCGAGGAATTCAATGCGCGCGTGCTGAAATTCCTGTTGCACGAATCAAGCGCGACCGCTCACCACGCAATCTCCT
>JAFEEK010000143.1 GCA_018241165.1 Pseudomonadota bacterium | reverse complement strand
GCCCGCGCTGCTCATCGGCATCGCGCTGATGTTCGCGATGCCGGCGATGGTGACGATCCTCGCGCTGGAAGAAGGCATGGCGCGCGCACTCAATCCGCTGGTGTGGCTGATGCTGGCCTCGCGCATCGGCTGGCACTATTTCGTGCTGGTCGGATTCTTCTGCGCCGCCCTGATCGTGCAAAGTGCGCTGGCCGCCGCGATCGTGCGCGACATCCCCTGGCCGGTCGGACCGCTGCTCGTGTGGCTGATCGTCAACTACCTGATGATCGCGAATTTCCACCTGATCGGCGGCGTGATCCACGAGCATCGCGATGAACTGGGTTACGCCGGGCATCTGGAATTGCAGGACGAAGTGCCGCACACCGATGCCTCGCGCGCAATCCTGGACGCCGCGCGCGCACGCGCCGCCGGCGGCGACGTGCGCGGTGCCGTGGCGCTGCTGCACGACGAACTCGCTGCGCATACCGAGCTTTTGCCGGTGCACGACGAATACCGGCACTGGCTGCGCCAGGACGACGACAAGGCCGAGCTTGCCGCGCACGGGAAAAAGTATATTCCTGTACTTCTGGCGCAAAACCAGGATCGTCGCGCAATCGACGTGGCGCGCGAATGCCAGGTCGCCGACCCCGCGTTCGCCCTGGACAAGCCAGAAGACATCACGCGCCTCGCCCACGCCGCCGCCGCTGCCGGCCATACCCAGATCGCGCTCGGCCTGCTCGCCGGCTTCCACAAGCGCTTCCGCAACCATGCCGACATCGGCCGCAACTACCTGCTTGCCGCGAAACTGTGGGCCGAGCGCATGAACAAGGAAATGCAGGCGCGCGCCATGCTCAACCAGATCAAGCTGACCATGCCGAACGATCCGGTGATTCCGCAGGTCGACGCCTACCTTGCCTTTCTCGACAAGATTGCCGCGACGCCGGCGAAGACCGCGCCGCCCAGCGCATCGTGAGCCGCTGGCGTCCGCCGCAGGCCGCTTCCACCGCGATCATCACCGCGGACGGCCAGCGCCGGCTCAAGGCCGAACTCGACGAACTGTGGCGCGTCCGCCGCCCCGAAGTCGTCAAGGCGCTGGCCGCTGCCGCCGCCGAGGGCGACCGCTCGGAGAACGCCGAGTACACCTATCGCAAGAAGCAGCTCGGCGAGATCGACCGGCGCGTGCGTTATCTTTCCAAACGCATTCCCGCGTTGAAGGTCGCACAAGGCGCGCCCACCGATCGCGAAGCGATTTTCTTCGGCGCCTGGTTCGAGATCGAAGACGACGGCGGCACCACGCATCGCTACCGCATCGTCGGCCCGGACGAAACCGACGCAGCGACCGGCTGCATCAGCATCGACTCGCCGCTGGCACGCGCTGCGCTGAAGAAACGCGTCGACGACGAATTCGAGGCGCAACTGCCGGGCGGCAGCCAGCGCTTCACGGTTGTTGCGGTGAACTACGATGAATTCAAATGACGGCCAAATGCCGCGCCGCGGCGCCGCGGATCGCCGTTACAGGAATGTTTGGATCAAACGTCACCAAGCGCCCGTTGTGCTTCACGGCCAATGCGAGCAAGTAAGCATCGGTGATCTGACGCGCGCCGAGCAGATGCCGCCAATCGAGCACGTCGTCACTCAGCGCGCTCACATCATCGGGCCAGAACTCGTGGTCGCTGCCCAGCGTCGCTTCGCGCAACCGCAGCGCCACCTCCGCAATCGGCTTGCGGTCCGGATAACCATTTTGCGAAAGGATGCGCACGCACCCGTTCTGCGTTATCGGACACGAAGCCCAACCTTGCCGGATGTTGCCATCCAGCCAGGCATGCGCTTGGCCATGATGCATGTGCGATCCGTCGAGCAGCGCGATCAGCACATTGACGTCGAGCAAGGCTCGCATCAAATCCCTTCTTCGTCGCGGATTCGATCGATCAATTCGTTGGTGACGATCTGTTCGCCAGCGGGAAACGGACGAAATCCATAGAAGGATTCCGGTTCACGCACACCCGTCGCGTGCGCAGAGGTTTGTGTCAACGCGCGACGAACCAGCGCGGAAACTACGCGGCCCGCGGTCTCGCCTTGGCGGCGTGCGATTTCCTTGGCCGCAAGCAACACGTCGTCGTCGATATCCAAAGTGGTGCGCATGGGTATTCCTCATCATCGCACTAGATGTCGTGATGCTAGTGCATCAGATGCTCCGATGCAAGCCCGCCATAAGCAAAGGAACCGGATAGGCGCGCCCTGCCCGCAACGGTCGAAAACACGGCGCGGTGCGGTAGAAATTCTCGTCGCCATTGTCCGGGTGCCAGCCGGGAATGCCGGACAACGGCAGCGGACGCAGTTCCTGCGGGTCGTTCAGGATTTCGTTCCGTGCGATCGCGACGGCAGCCGCCCGTGTTGCACTTTCCACATTTCCACTTTGATGCATCACCACGATGCACTTGCCGACCAGCAGTTGCGCGGGTTCGAGCGCATGTTCGAGCAGGGCGTGCCCGAACACCACGGCCTCAATGCGACCATCCGACCATGCACCACGCTCGCGCCAGAACAGGCCGTGCCAGTCGTGCGCGTCCCATGACGCCAGCAATGCGGCGTCGCGCACGACCACGACGATGCCGCCTTCGTCGAAATGGGTCAGTGCGCACTGCGCCCGCGTGCGCTGTTTCGGCCCGGCTTTCGCGATTTCTGCGACTTGCCGCGCGTTGAGTGCGCGTTTGATTTCGGGAAAACGCAGCCAGACCAAAGCGTTCAGCAGATCGTGCCAGTTGCGCTCGCGCGTGGCGATCGCGCCATGCTTGAAG
>JAFEEK010000142.1 GCA_018241165.1 Pseudomonadota bacterium | reverse complement strand
GCGCGGCAGGCGAACAGTCCCATGCCGCGCAGCATGCGCTTGAGTTCGACGTGCAAGGCCAACTGGTCGCCGGGAACCACCATCTGCGTGAATTTGGCGTTGTCCACCTTCACCAGGTAATACATTGGCTGCGTTTCGTGCGTTGGCGTCGACAGGAACACGAGCAGTCCCGATGCCTGCGCCAGCGCTTCGATGATCATCACGCCCGGCATCACCGGATGACCGGGGAAGTGGCCCTGGAAGTGCGGCTCGTTGACGCTGACGTTCTTGAGCGCGACCAGGCGCCTGGAATGCTCGAACTCGACCACGCGATCGACCAGCAGGAACGGATAGCGGTGCGGCAGCAAGGTCATGATGCGCTCGACATCGAGCGGCAGTTCGAGCGTGGGGATGTTCTGGGTCATTGTTTTGCTTCCTTTTCCAGTTGCTGCACGCGTCGAACGAGTTCATCCAGGTGTTTGAAGCGCGCTGCGTTGCGGCGCCAGGCGCGATTATCCTGTATTGGCGTGCCGGAGGAATATTCGCCCGGCTCGACGATCGAATGCGTGACGAGGCTGCGTGCGGTGATCGTCACCTTGTCCGCGATCGAAATATGGCCGACGACGCCGGCGCCGCCACCGATCAGGCAATAGCGACCGATCCGGGCGCTGCCGGCCACCGCCGCGCAGCCGGCCATTGCAGTGTGCGCGCCGACATGCACGTTGTGCGCGATCTGGATCTGGTTGTCCAGGCGCACGTCGTCCTCGAGCACGGTATCGCCGATCGCGCCACGGTCGATGGTGGTATTCGCGCCGATTTCGCAGTCGTCGCCGATGCGCACGCCACCGAGCTGCGGCACCTTGATCCAACTGCCTTGTCCGGAAGCGGTCTTGTCGAAGGCGAGGCCGAAACCGTCCGCGCCGATCACGGCGCCCGGATGCACCAGCACGCGTTTGCCCAGCGTGACGTCGCGCACGAGCGTCACGCGCGCGACCAGATGCGCCTGCGCGCCGACCTGGCAGCGTTCGCCAATGCTGCAATGCGCGCCGAGAACAGCGCCTTCGCCGACACCGGAATTTTCGCCAATGAAGCAGAACGGCCCGATCGATGCGCTCGCGGCGACACGCGCGCTTGCCGCGACGACGGCGCTGGGATGAATGCCGGGCGAAGCCGCGACGGCGCGCTCGAACAGCGCGGCGATTTTCGCGAATGCGACGTAAGGGTCGGCGGCGATCAGGCAGGCGCTGCGGCAGGCGTTGGCATCGGCTTCGCGCAGCACCACGATGCCGGCCTGGGTATTGGCCAGTTGCGCACGGTAATGCGGATTGGCGAGAAAGGCCAGTTGCTCCGGCGTGGCGGTTTCCAGCGTACCGACGCCATCGATGGATTGGCCGCCATCCCCGCGCGACTGCAATCCGAAGCGCGCGGCGAGATCGGCAAGGGTGTGGCGCGCTGCGGTCATTGCGTGGCACCCGCAGGTTTTGCATGGCGCAACTGGTCGAGCACCGCATCGGTGATGTCGATGCGCGGATTCGCATAGACCACGGGACTGGGCACGATCAGGTCGTAGCCATGTGCGCGCGCGTAGTCGACGACGGTGTCGTTGATCTGTTGCCACACGCGATCGCGGTCAGCCGCTGCGCGAGTGTTGAGTTCATTGCGCAAGCTGTCGCGGGTGCGCTTGATCGCGCCGTCGAGCGTGTCGATCTGGCGCTTGAGTGCGTCGGCGTCGGCCTTGGACATGATCGCGCCATCGCGCGCGTAGCGCTTGTTCATGTCGGCAAGGCGCGTCTCGTCGGACTTCAGCGCGGCATCGCGTGGTGCGAACTCGCGTTGCAGGCGCTCGCGGCTTTCCACCATCTGCGGTGCGTTGTCGATCAGGCGCTTGATATCCACGTAGCCGACCTTGCCGGCCGCGTTCTGGGCCAGGGCCAATACGGGCGCGAACGCCAAGGCCAGCGCGAATGCGCTGACGTACCGCCATTTGCCGGCGCTAGCCCTCACCTAAGAAACCCTTCGCGTTGCCTTCCCGGCCTGAATCATACGCAAAGGGCCGGATTTGCACAGCCCTTCGCGCGGCCGATCAGAACGTGGTTCCGAAGTTGAACTGCAGCGTCTCGCCGATATCGCCGGGCTTGGAGCGGATCGGACGGCCCAGGTTGATCACGATCGGGCCGACCGGCGCCTGCCAGTGCAGCGAAATACCGGTGGAAGCGCGCATTTCGCTCCAGGAAATGCCGTTGTTGTTGGACAGGTTGGTGCCCAACGACGGATTGTTCTGGTTGAACACGTTGCCGACGTCCAGATACCAGGACAGGCGCGTGGCGCTGTCGTCCTTGACGAACGGCGTGGGGAAGATCAGCTCGAACGACGCCACGGTCTTGAGGTTTCCGCCCAGCGGCTGGCGGCAGTAGTAGTTGCTGGCATCCGTGCAACCGGGGGCCAGCGCGTACGGGCCGAGCGTATTGTCGCGGAAGCTGCGCACGTCGGATACGCCGCCGGCGTAGAAGTTCTCGAAGAACGGCAGGCCGCTGACCTTGAGCGGTGCGCCGGTGGCCGGGTTGATGCCGTCCGCGGCGCGCCAGGTATTGCCGTAACCGATGGTGGTCGAACCTTCGAACGTGATGCCTTCGGTGACCGGCAGGTACTGTGCGTAACGGTAAATCAGCTTGTAGTACTCGACCGTGGAGCCGGGCAGGGCGACTTCCGCGGACAGTTGCTGCAACGAACCGTGGGTCGGGTTGAAATACTTGTTGCGCGTATCGTGCGCCCACGACGCCGTGATCGACCAGTTGTGGAAGGTCTGGTGGTTGAGGCGCTGGATGTAATCGACGATCGGCTGCGGCGAATAGTTCACCGTGTAGTAAAGGATGTTGCCGTTGGCATCCTTGATCGGATTGCCGTTGGCATCGGTCTGGGCGACCGGGTAGCCGGTCAGGATCTTGGTCTTGCTCACGCCCAATTGCAGGTTGACGGTGTCGTTTTCGCTGATCGGCAGACCGACATAGGTGGAGAACGCGCCGGTATTGCTCAGGTAATTGGCGAGGTTGGCTTCCTGCTGGTTCAACTTCGAATACGACAGGTCGTAACCCAGGCCGATGCCGCTCGGGGTCAGGTAGGGCTGGTAGTACGACAACGCGTATTTGGTCACGAAGTCGCTCTTGGAAACGGTCAGCGCGGCGCGGTCGCCGGTGCCGAGGAAGTTGTTCTGCGACACCGAGGTGCTCAGCACCAGTCCGTAGACCTGCGAGTAACCGACGCCAAACGTGAACGCGCCGGACGAGGTTTCCGTGACCGCGACGTCCACATCGACCTGGTCGTCCGTACCCGGCACCTTGGGCGTGGTGATGTCCACCTTGCTGAAATAACCCAGGCGTTGCAGGCGCACCTTGGAACGGTCGATCGCCGCCTGCGAATACCAGGCGCCTTCGAGCTGGCGCATTTCGCGGCGCATCACCTCGTCCTGGGTCACCAGGTTGCCCTTGAACATGATGCGGCGCACGTATACGCGCTTGCCGGGGTTGACGAAGAAATTGATGCCGACGGTGCGCTTTTCGCGGTCGATGGACGGAATCGGCGTGACCTGCGCGAAGGCGTAGCCGATGTTCGCCAGCACGGCGGTCATCTGCTGCGCGGATTTTTCCAGCTTCTGGCGCGAAAACACGTCGCCATCATGAGTGACGATCAGCTTGCGCATGTCCGCTTCGGCAAGCACCAGTTCGCCGCTGAGCTTGATATCGGAAATCTTGTAGACGTTGCCTTCAGTGATGTCGGCGGTCACGTACATCGCGCGCTTGTCCGGGCTGATGCTGACCTGCGTGGAATCGATGCTGAAGTCGGCGTAGCCGCGGTCGAGGTAGTACGAATTGAGCTTTTCCAGGTCGCCGGAGAGTTTCTCGCGCGAGTACTGGTCGTCCTTGGAATACCACGACGTCCAGTTGCT
>JAFEEK010000141.1 GCA_018241165.1 Pseudomonadota bacterium | reverse complement strand
GTGCGCAAGCCCGCAATCGAACTGCCGTAGCGGTAAAAGTATTCACGCGGCAGCACGCGCAGGGCATCGGGCATGACGCGCCACAGGCGCGCGGCCTCATGGCAGGAATGCCCACTCCAGCTGCCGTCGAATGCCGCAGTCATGCGCTCGCGCCATGCCTGCACGAAACGCGATTTCGGCTGCGCGAACATCACCGCGTTGCACAGGGTCGGTTGTATCGTCTGTCCCGCCGCACGCGGTGCGTTTTCATCGCCGATGACGAAATCCTCGGCGAACCATGCGTCCGGATAGGGCCGCACGAACAGCGTATCCATGTCCGCGTAAACGCCGCCGCACTCGTTCAGGATGTCCAGGCGCAGGAAATCCGCCTCGTGCGCATAGCTCAAGCCGAGTTGTTCAATGAAACGTCCTTCGGCGCTTAGCGCGTAACGCGCGGGCGCAAAGCCTGCCACGACTTCCGGCGCGCGTACCAGGCGCAGGTGCGGCTTGATCGCGTCCCACCATGGTCCGAACGGCTCGTTGCGATAGTGGAAATGGATCGCATCCGGACGATTCACGGCGCGGCACGATGCCAGGCACAGGTAGTGCAGGATATGGAACGGTTCACCCTGCTCGCGCAGGCCGAAGACAAAATGGAAATCGCGGCGCGGATTCATGCGATCGCCTCGATCAGCGCATTCGCCATTACCGGTTCGGCGTAGTCGAGAACGATGCGTTCGCGAATCGTGCGCATCGCCGACTGCATCGGCTCGCCGTCGCGCATGGCGTCGCGCAGCAATGTCGCCGCTGCACCGATATCGGGCCGCGCCCAGCGCTGGTTCGGAAAATACGATGGCCGTTGCGGCGGCCACAACGGCGCCGACTCGAGCGCATGCGGCACGGCCCCGGGCCAATCGGCGCCGAGGAATTCGCATTGCCCGCCCCAACCGGTCATCACGACCGGCTTGGCCAGCGTCGCTGCCTCGAACGCGCCGAGCCCCCAGCCTTCGCCATGACTGAGCGAAACGTAGACATCGCCGATCGCATGAACCAGGTCCATGTCGTCGCCATCGAGTTCCGTATCGATCAGCACGATCTGCGCAGCCGGCCGGCCGGTTCCAGCGGTCGCGTCGCGTATCGCCTGCTGCGCCAGTTCGCGCGTGGAAAGGTTCGTGAAATACGGCGCGTCGCCGTGGCCCATTGCCGACGTCTTGATCAGCAAGGTCGCCGGATCGCCCGCCTCGAACGCCTGTGCGAACGCGCGGATCAACGCCGGCATGTTCTTGCGCGGATCCCATGCGTTGCTCGTGTAGAACACGCGGTTGCCGGGCGGGATGCGAAGTTGCGCGCGCGCCGCGGCGATGTCGCGCGGCGAAAATTCGCGCCAGCAATGGCGACGGATATGCGGCACCACGCGAACGGGCCTGTCCAGGCCATCGCGCTCGAAAGTTTCGCGATTGAACGCGCAAGGCACGATCACGCGGTCGGCCGCGCGCATCAACGGCAACCAGTGCGCAGGCGTGCGATCGGTTTCCCACACCGTCATGCCGATGTTGCGCCTGCCGCGCTCGAACAATGGCTGCCAGGATTCCGGCGGCGCGTGCACGACGACGACATCGTGCGCGACCGGCGCACGCGTGCGCTCGACCAATGCGGGCACATCCGCCAGTTGGCCTAGCGTTCCGCATTTTTCCAGCAACAACTGGCGACGGCCATCCGGGAGAATCCACGAGCCGGCCTGCATGCGTTGCGTCGTCCAGTCGAGCGGAATCCACTGCACCGCAATTCCCGCATTGACCAGCGCGCGGACATAAGCGACCGCCGCCTGCCCATATCCGCTCAGGCTGCCAAAACCGTAGTAGCGGACGCCGCGCGGAGCAGTCGCCATCGTCAATGCGCCTCGCAGCAGGTCGCATTTTCCAATCGATGGCGAATGAGATCGGCAATGCTGCCGACCTTGAGGCCATGCGCGGCGGCGAATTTTTCAAGTTGCGGTCGCCGCGCCATTTGTCCGTCCTCGGCGAGGATTTCCACCAGCACGCCGGCCGGTTCGAATCCTGCCAGCGCGGCAAGGTCGCTGGCCGCCTCGGTGTGTCCGGCGCGCGTGAGCACGCCGCCCGGTTGCGCGGCGAGCGGGAAGATGTGTCCGGGTTGAACCAGATCCGACGCCTTTGCATTCGCCGCGACAGCGGCCTGGATCGTGCGCGCGCGATCATGCGCGGAAATGCCCGTGGTCACGCCCTGCGCGGCTTCGATCGACACGGTGAAATTGGTGTGATGGCGCGAGGTATTGGCGCTGACCATCGGCGGCAGGCGCAGGCGCGCGCAGCGCTCGCGCGACAGCGACAGGCACACCAGGCCGCGCGCATGCGTGACCATGAAGTTGATGTCCTGCGGCTGCACTTTTTCGGCGGCCATGATCAGGTCGCCTTCGTTCTCGCGATCTTCATCGTCAACGATGACGACCATGCGCCCGGAACGGATTTCGGCGATCAGTTCGGGAATCGTGGCGAAGCTCACAGAGCATCTCCGCAATGCAAACGTTCGAGATAGCGCGCGATCAGATCGACCTCGATATTCACCGCGTCGCCGACACGCTTGTGGCGGAAGGTAGTGGCTTCGATCGTGTGCGGAATCAGGTTTACGCCGAAGCGATTGCCGGCGACTTCGTTGACGGTCAGGCTGACACCTTCCACGCACACCGAACCTTTCGCAGCGATGTAGCGCGACAGCGCCGCCGGGACCTCGAACGTCCAGCGCTGCGAGCGCGCATCCGGCTCGATCGATACGACGTGGCCGACGCCATCGACATGACCAGACACCAGATGCCCGCCGAGGCGGTCGGACAGGCGCAAGGCCGGTTCCAGGTTCACGCCATCGCCCGCGCGCAACGCGCCGAGCGTGGTCAGCGCAATGGTTTCGTTGGAAACATCGAACGCGAGTGTACCGGCCTCGCGCGCGACCACGGTCAGGCACACGCCGCAAACGCACACGCTATCGCCCAGCGCGACTTCGGCGTCGAGCGCGGTCGCATCCACGAACAGGCGCAGATCGCCACCGCGCGTTTCGATGCGCGCGATGCGGCCGAGGGCTTGGACGATTCCGGTAAACATCGCGCTATTGTCGCAGCAACAGGCGCCAGTCGTCGCCGATCCGGCGCTGGTCGATCACACGCAGTCGCTGCGCCGACGCGATCGACTCCAGCCGTGGCAAACCCAGCAGCGGCCGTGCGCTGTCGCCAAGCAGGATAGGCGCGACATACAGCAGCAGCTCGTCGACCAGGCCTTGTGCGAACAAAGCTCCGCAAACGGTCGCGCCGGCTTCGACTTGCAATTCGTTGACATCGCGTTCTGCGAGCAAGGCCAATGCCGCCGGCAAGTCGAGGCGGTCTCTGTGGACAGGAATGGCGGCGCACTCGACCTTGTCGAAGTGCGCGGCGCGGCGCGCATCCGGCGCATGCAGGATGAGCGTGGGCGCGGTCCCATCGAGCACATGCGTGCTTGCCGGCGTGGCGAGGCCGGTGTCGAGCACGACGCGCAACGGCTTGAAGCCCTCTCCCCCAAGCTCGCTTGGGGGAGAGGGTTGGGTGAGGGGGCGGCGCTGACGCTGCGACGCCGTTACAGTTTGATACTCTCCCCCCTCACCCTCGCCCTCTCCCCCGACAGCGTCGGGGGAGAGGGAATTGATGCGCACCGTCAAGCGCGGATCGTCCTCCAGCACGGTGCCGCTGCCGGTCAGGATCGCGCTGCTGCGCGCGCGCCAGCGCTGCACATCTGCACGTGCAGCCTCGCCGGTAATCCACTTCGATTCGCCATTGGCCAGTGCAGTGCGGCCATCCAGGCTCATCGC
>JAFEEK010000140.1 GCA_018241165.1 Pseudomonadota bacterium | reverse complement strand
CAGCCGCGTAACCATGCTTTCATCGGCAGCACGAATCCCTGTTTGGGACGTTCGAGAATGTCGCGTGGCAACCAGCGTCGCGCCACGCGGCGCAGTGCGAGTTTGCTGTCGGTCAAGTTCATGCGCGCGAACGGCGCGCAATTGCGCAAAGCGATTTCTGCCAGCCGAGACGACAGGTAGGGTGCGCGGCCTTCGAGACTGTTGGCCATGGCCATGCGGTCGAATTTTACCAAGAGATTGTCTGGTAGCCATGTGGCAAGATCGGTCGACATCGCGCGCTTGTGCGTGTCGTTGGCCGTGTCGAGCCAAGCAATCAGGTCGGATTCCCATCTGTCCGGCGTCGTGAATGAATTGCCGGTCAAACGCTCGCGCGTATTCGCGTCGGTGAGCAAAGGGAAACCCGAAGGCGTGACCGCGGCGGAATTGCGGACGAAGCGATCGAGGTGCGCGGGATGCGCCACGGGGCGCCCGCGCAGGCGGTCGGCCCAACGCTGAACCAGGCCCGCGCCGGCGAGAAATTGCCGGTAGTAACCGTATCCGCCGAACAGTTCATCCGCTCCTTCGCCGGACAGTGCCACGGTGACATGCTTGCGCGCCTCACGGCACAGCCAATACAGCGGCAATGTGGCCTGGTCGCCGATTGGTTCATCCAGCTCGGCAGCGACTTGCGGCAACAAGGTTTCGAAACTGCTTGCGTCGAAGCGAAAGCGATGGTGGCGCGTGCCGCAAAATTCGGCAACGCGCTGCGCGTGCTCGGCCTCGTCGTGCGCGGCCGAATCGAAACCCATCGAGAACGTCTCGATCCCCGGCCGCGCCTTGGCGGCGATCGCCGTGATCAGCGAACTGTCGAGTCCGCCCGACAGGAAAATGCCTAAAGGAACATCCGCAACCAAGCGTGAGCGCACGGACGCTTCCAGCGCGGCGGCAAGTTCTTCTTCGCCAACCAGGCTGTCGCCATCCAGCGTTGGGCGATAGTAGCGAAGGACTTGTGGCTGCGGATCGGCAACTCGCAAAACCATACGGTGACCCGGCAGCAGACGGCGCACGCCGCGGAAGAAAGTATGTGGCCCGGCGGTGTAGTGCGTGGCAAGGTAATCGTCCAATGCGGCCGGATCGATTTCGGTACCGACCCAAGGCTGCGCGGCGACCGCCAGCAGGTTCGACGCCCACGCAAAGCGGCCGTTGGCGCTGGCATAGAACAACGGTTTTTCGCCGAAACGGTCACGCGCCAGATGCAATGCGCCGCTACGTTTGTCGAGAATCGCCATTGCGTACATGCCGTCCACGCGCGCGAGCAATCCGTCAATGCCCCACGCGACGTAGCCGTGCGCCAGGGTTTCGGTATCGCTGTGCGTGCGAAAAACGAAGCCGAGCCGCTCCAGTTCGGAGCGCAATTCGCGGTAGTTGTAGATCTCGCCGTTCTGGAAGGCGACAACCTGTCCATTCGCTGCATATAAGGGCTGCCAGCCGCCTTCGAGGTCAATTACCGACAGGCGGCGCATGCCCATGGCCAGATGGCCTTCCACGAATCGGCCTTCGCCATCCGGCCCTCGCTTCACCAGCCACGCAAGCAGGCCGTCCAGCTGCTCAGAGACTGGCGCGTTGGCGTGAACGTCGAGGATTCCAGCAATTCCACACATGGACTACTGCTTCTTCAGTACGGCAATGACTTCGGTGCCGTTTTCCTGAAAATGTTCGATCGCATACGGGATTTGCAGGTATGCGCCGGCGCTGCACAGTACATTCCGGAATTCGGGTGGATCCCAGACATGGAAATGGATGCTGTACGCATTGCGCATGTTTTCGGCAGCGTTGTGTCGGGCCGCATCGATGTCGGCCAATCCGTTCACATGGATCGCCCATTCGAGGTAGTGGTCTTGGCGCGATTGCATACCGCCATCCGCGTCGTCGGCGACGAGGTGCTCGAACGCGGTCAGTGGGCGGGCGCGGTCGAAACATTGGCGCTTGTCCGGAATCGCGTAGAAAAGCGTTCCCCCGCGGCGAATCCGATCCAGGTGCGTGCGCAAGGTTCCCAGCGGATTCTCGCAATGTTCGAGCATGTGGTTGGCAATGACAAAATCCAGCGATCCGCTGGCAATGCCTGGCAATACTTCTCCGTCCTCGATCACGTCCGGTTCGACGAGCTGGCGTTCGCGAAGCTCGGGATAGTACTCGCGTAGCCTTGCGACGCTTACTCGATCCACGTAACGAACGTGGGCATTTGCCGGCACCGGCAGCGGGCTGTCGAGCGCACCGATTTCGATACCGCTGCCGGCCAAAAAGCGCTTGGACAGCGCCCGACGTGTGTCCAGCATGGTTGGTGCAATGGTAGTCATGTTGATGTCGATACCGTGGCGATGGGCGTTGTCAGCGCGGCTTCCCTGAAAACCTCGCCATATGCTTCCACCATTTCATCGTACGTGTTGAGCGTGGCGAGCACATGTGGCGAATTGGAGGCCATGCGTTCGCGGAGCGCGTCGTCGTCGATCAACGATTGCAAATGGCGGGCGAGGGCGACTGTATCGCCCGGATCGTACAACAGCGCGTTGACGTTTTCGTGAACTTGCTCGACGACGCCGAACACCCGGGCGGCGAGCACTGGCAGTCCGAAGAACATGGCTTCCAGTACGACGCGAGGAAAACTTTCCACGCGCGAAGTACAAACAAACACGTCCGCGGCCAGGTAGTAGCACACGATGTTGTCCGTTTCGGGCACGATGTGCACGCGCTCACGCATACGAGCAGGCAGCTCCTGCGCCATTTGGTGCAAGGTGGCGCTGTAATGACTTGGCCGGTCGCCCACGATGAAACAGCGGATGCGTTGCGAGATTTCAAGCGGCATCTTCTGCAACGCCTGAATCAGATCCTGTTGTCCCTTGCGCTCGCAGACCGTGCCTGGCAAAAAAATCACGATGTCGCTATTGTCGATGTTAAGCGTGCGTCGTGCGACTTCGCGAGGAAATCGATGCGCTTCGGCTTCCAGGCGCTCGGGATTCAGCCCATTGTGGATCACCATGAAATTGCAACGGCTGTTGAGCGGCTCCCAGACCCGGCGTGTTGCATTGGCGACGAAGATGACGCGATAGGGATACTCAAAGCAGCACAGCGCACGCGCGGCCAACGGCGCTGGCAGGAAATTGAAATAGGTTTGCCACGGTTCGCTTTCGCGTGGATTCCACAGGCTCGGCAGCCCGCATCGACGCGCTGCGTCGATGGCGTAGAATGTCTGCAACGTATTGCCATAAACGAGGTCGGCTCCCGTGCCGCGAATGAAACCGGCGAATTCCGCCATCGCCGCGTCGTAAGCGTCGGTCGTGTGCACGCCTGCGAGCGGGTGCTTGGCTACATGGACATTTATCCCTGCCTTTTCGTAGGCGGCTCGCAGGGGGCCGTCTTGCGGCGAAAACACGATTGGGTCGATGAATCCGCCGCGCTTCAGGCCCAACGTCAGTTCGAGTTGGCTGTAAGGAGCGCCTTCCCAATTCAGGTTGAAAGCGCACATCAGTACCCGGATGGGTGGGGCGATTCCGGACCGCCAGTGTCGCGGCTGGACGACAAAGCGCTCGTCGTCCACTGACAGGTGTGGGTTGTAATAGGGATCGCGCTTGGCGGCGTACTGGTGGCGGAATTGCGCGATTTCCTGAGGCCGGTCGAGAAAACCGCGCGAATGGCCTTCATGGTGTATCAATTCGGCGTCTGCACAGTAAACCGAGCGCAACCCCTTATTGGCGAGGCGATAACAGTAATCGACGTCGTTGTAGGCAACCTCGAAGTTGATTTCGTCGAAGCCGCCCGACTCGAGGAACGTTTTGCGCGGGGTCAACATGCACGCGGCAGTCACGGCCAGATAGTTGCGGGCCACGCGTGCATAACTCAGATAGCCGTTATCCCAGGCTGGCGTCAGTTTGAACGCGGGGCCGGCCAGGCCGCCGTAGTAGCCATGCACGATTCCGGCGTGTTGAATGCGTTTATCCGGATACAGCAGGCGTGCGCCGACAGCGCCGACACCATGAAACTGGGCGTAGCCGACCATCTGGCTGAGCCAACGCGGCTCGGAAATCTCGGTGTCGTTGTTCAGAAAAACGAGTAGATCCGAATCGACAAGCTCAGCGGCCCGGTTGTTGATGAACGCGTAGTTGAAGCGACCTTGCGGATTGGAGATGCGCTCGACGCGGTGTGGCAATGCACACAGATAATCGATGGTTTTTGCGTCGTCGCTGTCGTTGTCGATGACGAGGATTTCATAATTCGCATACGTCGTCTTGCGCAAGGAGTCGATGCAACGGCTGAGGATATCAAGGCCGTTACGCGTCGGGATCAGGATCGCGACACGCGGCCCGTCGTCCGGGAACTGCAATGAAAATATTCCGCATTGCGCCTTGGCTGCCCATTCTGGATGCAAGACTTCGGCACGGATACCACGACGAGCCACGGCATCGGCCACGGCCTGAAGGCCTGCTTCGAAACTGCGCGGCTTTGCGCCGCCGGATGCCGCAGTGGAACCGGGCAGCACGCGCCAGTGGTACAGGACTTGAGGGATGTGCGTTATCGTCCGCGCCTGTTCACTCGCGCGCAACGCAAAGTCGTAATCTTGCGAGCCCTCGAAGCCCAGACGCATGCCGCCGATTTGATCAAAAAGCGAGCGCCGAACGGCGAATACGTGACTGAAATACATGTAGCCGAGCAACAATTCCGGCGACCAGTCTGGTTTGAACTGCGGCGCGAAGCGATGGCCTGCCGTGTCGATCTTGTCGTCATCGGAGTAGATGATGTCGGTGTCGTTTCGGGCGACCGCACCCAATGCGATCTCGGCCAGCGCATCCGGTGCCAAGAGATCGTCTTGGTCCATGAAAACCAGAAAATCGCCGGTGGCCAATGCGGCTGCCGAATTCGTGGCCGCGCTGATGTTGCCGTTGGTCTGGCGCAGACACAGGCGCACGCGCGAATCCTTGGCGGCGATGTCGGCAAGGTACTCACGCGTTGCGTCACCGGGACTGGCGTCGTCGGCAATGCACAGCTCCCAATTTTCGTAACTCTGCGATGCTACGCTGTCGACTGCCTGGCGCAGAAAATCCAATGGCGGGCTGTAAACGGGCATAATGATCGACAATCGCGGCAATTCGTCGGCCGCTTCAATGCGGCGCTGCAAATTGGCACGGGTGGCTGCGTTGGGTCGATTGCAGTCTTGCCATGCGGTGTAGCGATCGATGGGTCCCGGCAGGTCGAACCCGGGTAGAAGCGCTGTGATATCGGCGTTGGACCGTTGTTTGTGCAGATCGCGTGTCAAACGGAGCAGTTGTGGAATTTCATGCAGGCGTGGCAAGCGACGGTTCTGCGCAAACCAGCGCCTCCCCTCGCGTACCGCGAGCAAGACCAATGGAACCTTGCCTGCGGCCATAGCCTGCAGCTGCGCGCGCAGCGGTTTGCGTCGGACACGCAGCGGGTGCGGCCAATCAAACGCGCATTCGCTGCCGTCTTCCAGCACCGCAGTGAAGCCAAAAGGCCAATTCCCGGGGAGAAGATTCAGTGTCGCTTCGAATCCGGAAAGGGTGGATCCCGGCGTGTCCGGGAGCGCCTGACCCACGTCGAGACGTTCCAGATTGTATTGACAAGGGATCTTCTTGTCGGCCACCTTCACGCACAGATCCATGATCCTGGCGCGCGGATGCACGCACCATCCTGAGATGCGTGTTGGGCCGCACTCCACGCTCAAGTCCACCGGCGTGTCCAGTTCGGCACGCAGTGTGGCGGCGCGTGCATTGATCGTGCGTGCTTCCATGGGCCGCCATGGCGCGCCGTGACCTGTCTTGGCCTCGACCAGCAATTCGTACCGACCTGGTGCAAGCCCCAGAGTCGCCGCGAAACCGCAAGCCTCGATGCCGGGACACTCGGCAAATGCCGCTGCAACGTCGGGTCGCGCAACTCCCCGGGTTGCGTCAATAATGGCGTCGCCGCAGCGAATGCGAATGACGACTTCGTTCCCCGTCGCGTCGAAACACCATCCTGTGATGTTGGCAATGTCCTCGACGGTGTCATTGTTGACCGGCGTATCCAGGGCAAAATGCAGCGTTTCCGAAGCCGCAATTTGTTCGGTAGTGTTCGGTGTTGGCGTGGTCAATGCGAGCGACTGCGGAACAGCCAAGACATGCAGAGCACGCCCGAATCGAAACCAGCGCGAAGCGCGTATGGCGGTGATTTCATCTAACAACACACGTTCAGTGATGTCGCGGGCACGATGGGCGGTGCGCGCGCGATCGATGTCGCTAGCGAAAGTGTCGATGGTGGCGCGGGCGCGGTCGATTTCGGCGGCCAAGGCATCGATCGTTCCGCGCGCGGCCTCAACTTCGCCGCGGTAGGCGGCTTCGATGTGGTCGCGCGATGCGCGCACGGTTGCCAGTTCCTGATGTAACTCGGCGGTTGCAATGCGCTCTTCATCAAGCTGGTTGCGCAACAAGGCTTCGCGTTCGTCGCGCGTCTTATGCACTTCGCGGGAACGCTCGATTTCCCTTTCGCTCGTCTGGATAGCGGTGCGCGCGCGCGCGATTTCGTCGTCCTTGTCGTGAATGACACGGCGCGCGTGGTTGAGTTCGGCATCGTGTTGGGCGCGTTGCGCAACGAAATTCGCAGTCAGATCCCGGATCAGCGGACCCGCAGTTTCCAACTGCGAGTCGAATAGTGCGCTTATTTCCACGAAACTGGCCGGATCCGCTGGTTTGTCCGCGCACAACGCCAGCAGATAGTCGTACAGTTTGCCTGGCAATGCTGGCAGGGAATCCGGATCGACCGTATTGGTACGATGATGGCGCAACGAAGGCTCGATGAATGCGTCGATCTGCGCTTCGCTATCTGCGTTGCGCGCAGGTAGATCAATTTCCAATGCGTTCTGGATACGATCGAGTTGCGTGCGCCAATCACACAGTAATTCGGCATATTGCACGAAAACGTGCGGATATCCGTGAGCGACGCGCACGCACTCGATCATGTGCTGCAACCACAGCATTCGTGAATGGGCAATCGACAGCCCATCGCGGCGGGCCAGCGATGCGGCAACCTCGTCGGGATGGCGCACGACGACGACAAAGGTCGGGCGTATCGAACTATCGCGCAGTGTATCTACCCACAACGGCGCGAGCAGGCATAACCTGGGATCTTTGATGGTTATGAGCCGGGATTTGCGGAATTCGGCGTCCAGTGCGAGCCGCGCCGACTCGGCAAATTCGCGCGCAGCCGACGATCGACGCCAGTTGTCCGGCAGCAATGCCAGATCGTGCCAACGCAAACCCCAGTTCGCGAGCGCGTGTTCATGCAATTCGAGAAATGCCTTGTTTTCCCAAAAACCGCGCTCGTTGTCCTGCTTTGGTGGCAGCAAGTGCCGACCCAAATCGGCCCCGCACAAGTTCAGCATGCGCGTTACCGCAGAGGTGCCACTGCGGTGCATGCCGAGCACGAGAATGGCGGTTGCCGCATCGGTTTGCGCGCGAGGCATTTGCGAGTCGCTTAATGAAATGAGCCGATCCATGAAATCAAATTCTGTATGCGAGTTGCTGGCGTAGTCTGCGGTGGGTATGTCCCATGTGTGTACTATATATGCATGGGACACTTTGGAGTGCCGACTATGTCTTTTGGTCGTGGATTTCTGGCTTTGGTCCTTGTAGGCGCCGCAGGCGCGGCAAGCGCGGCCCCACCACCCGGATATTTCATGTCGCTGGCGGTGTATCGGCCGTTGACGAATCACATTTATGCTTACGCGGATCTGGCGACCCAGGCTTACGCATTGAATGGCACGTTTGGGCAGTCCGGGGATATCCCCGTTGTTGGCGATTTCGATGGTAATGGCGTTTACGACGTGGCTGTATATCGCAACGGTACCTGGTACACCGACATAACGCATACGCTTTCGGTGGACGCATCGCCACTTTCGTTCGGCGGCGTGTCGGGCGATGTGCCGCTGGCTGGCGACTTTGATGGGGACGGTATTTCGGACCTCGTGATTTATCGAAGTGGAACCTGGTACATCCGCAGTTCGAAAACAGCGACGACAACCACGATGACGCTAGGTGGCGCTCCCGGTGACGTCCCCGTCATTGCGGATTTTGATGGTGACGGCATCCCGGATATTGCGGTTTTTAATGCGGGAACATGGACGATTCGAAAGTCTTCCACAAGCGCCAACGTCGTCGATACATTGGGTGTTGCCACGGACGTTCCGTGTGCGGCCGACTGGGACCACGACGGGCGCGCCGAACTGTGCGTATTCCGCAATGGCACATGGTATTTCAAGGCGGTGGGCGCAAGTGGGGTTCTCGATTCCTACGCATTCGGTCAAGCGGGCGACATTCCTCTCGCAGGAGGCGCGTTCGATGCGAACGCCCTATTCGTTCGCGCCGGAACGACGGGAACGCAAAATGGCTCGTTGACGAAGCCATTTGCAACCATAAGCCAGGCGCGCAACGCGTCACAGGATGGATCGGTCATTCGCGTTGCGCCCGGCACCTACACGGAGGCCTTGGTACTGTATGGCCCGCAGGTGAATTACGCCCCTGCGCTATTCGGCAAAAACAACATTAGGATGCTCGGGGCAGGCCGTTGCCGGGTGAGCACCAAAACCTGTCCGGCTGTTTTGGCTCCGAGCGTTGGCGATGCGCTGACGTTTCAGGGGCCCACGGGAGATATTCTCGAAAATTTCCGGATCAATGCCACCGCCGCCAATGCGCGTGGAGTCGTGATTGCGAGTTGGAATTTCAGCCCCACCCAGCCCGGCGCTGGTGTCTCTCTGGCATTCAACGCCATTATCAATCCGAACAGCTATGGAATCCTCATTACCGGACAATCTCAGGCGATCATACGACATAACGCCATCATCGGCAGCGTAAGCGCCAGCGGTATCGGCATGCAGCAAGGCCCGACCGGCAATCCGACCCGGGCCACCATTGCCTACAACGAAATCGCCAACAACGGTCCGCCAAGCACTGGCCCGATCAGTGGCGCAAGTGGTATCGAAATGATCGCGAGTACGGTCGTCAACATCGTTGGCAACGATATTCACGGCAACACACGATTCGGCATTGTCGGACGCGATGACTCTCACCTGACAATCGATTCGAACACTATCGTGGCCAATGCGCTAAATGGCGTGATTCTGTGCGGCCCAGATGCGAACGACCCCTCGACGGCCACGATCAGTGGAAACGTGATCGATGGCAACGGCACGTATGGCGGGGATGGGTACAATGGTGTCGAGTTTTACGCGACCTGTGCTGGCGCGCAGGTGGTTCAGGGAAACACCTTCGACGGGAACAGCTTGAATGGCATCTACATCGGTGGTGGTTCGCTGAGCCTGAGCAACAACACCTTCAGCAACAACAAGAATGGGATTACCGTCAATGCCAGCACCCTTTCCAGCACGAGTGTCCGCTTGAACGCATTTGGCAACACCTTCATCAACAACCCGCAGGATGGCATTTTCGCGCAAATCGATTCTGGTGCACCACATGAGTTGATTGTGACCATCGGCGGTACACAAATCGGGCAAGCGAACCATTTCTCGGGCCAGGGGTTCCATGCAATCGGCTGCCTTGCACCGAGCGCGCTATTGCTCAATTGCCCAGCCGGGGGCAATACTTTCGTTACGGCAGGCGACAACATCGAGCCGTCGTGCAATTGCAACGATATCTTTCACAGCGGCTTCGGGCCTTGATGCATCTCCTCCCGGAGACACGGATTACCGTAGCCCGAGGGCAGTCGAGGCGATACCCAATGTAGATTTTGAGGGTGCACCGGAACCACGGTACCGTCTTGAAATTCCAACTGTACTGTAATCAGCGAATTTGGAGCGATGTCCTGCAAGCGAGACCTAAACGACAACTGATGATGAGGTCCGAGACATACGGGGGTGCGGAGCCTGTCGCGTTCTTGGCGTGGTGTGCCATCGCTCGTCGTGTAGCGGACAGTTACCCAAAGCGACTGCAGGTCGAAGCGAGCGCTCGGCAGGCGCAATAGGCCGCGCAGCTCTTGTTCGATCGATGGCGAGTCGGGGGCGCGGACATGCGCGTATGCATCGTTGCGCTTGATTACGTTGGCGGCATATACATGACCGGTCGTTGCCGATTTGGTGAGAAGGTTCATGCTTTGGCCGCCAGCCATGCTCGATACGGGCTGATGCAAGTCCAGCGTCAAAGGATCGAACTGCAACGCCACTGTCTCGCGATTGTGGAACGTTGCTACTTCGCGCTGCCCCTCAATCGCATCGCCGCCAGAGATTGACAGCGCAGCGAAGATGGCGCTCTCATCGATGAGAATGTATTCCCGATTCTTCCAATCGACGTTGTTGACGAGTGCAGGCCCAAGGAATCCTAGCCCATGGGTCGTAAGCATTATTACGCCTCCGGGTTTCAGTAGGCGCCCCAACTCCCAAGCCCAGCGTAGCTGGTGCTCAAAGGTCAAATGCGTGAAAACCGACAACGCATAGATGAAATCGAACTTCTCATCTGCCCACGGCAGTGGTGGTTGTAGCGAATTGTGAACGACTTCGGCATATCCGGCGTTTTCCGCACTCCATTGGGCACAACGCGGATCCAGGTCGCAACCAAAGATTTTTTGGTTCTCCCGGAGTTGCGGTGTCATCGCGTAGGAGAATCGGCCTACCCCACAACCCAAGTCCAATATCGAGTGCAGATCATGGAAATTGCGCTTTATAAGCTGGAGATACCTTTCGACTTCATGACGAACGTGCGGGAATGATCCTTCAAAATCGGCAACGCTCGATGAGTTGGATATTTGATAGAGGAGGTCAGCAGGAGGGAGCTTGCGTGTTGTGCTCATAAACGATCCGAAGTTGTCGAGGCGACGTGATGCAACGCAACCCAAGGATATTGGGGGCGGGGGGCGAGACTACGATTTCAACGCAAGAACATGCCTGAATTGCTCCAGCGCCTGCGGATTGGCCAGCGCGTCGGTATTCTTCACGGGTCGGCCATGAATCGCTTCGCGCACGGCGATTTCGGTGATTTTTCCGGAGATCGTGCGCGGAATGTCGGTGACTTGCAGTATCTTCGCCGGCACGTGGCGCGGCGTGGTGTTGTCGCGGATCTGTTTCCTGATGCGGTCACGCAGTGCGTCGTCGAGGGTCAACCCTTCGCGCAGGCGCACGAACAGCACCACGCGTACGTCGTGGTCCCAATCCTGGCCGACGGCGATGGATTCGAGCACTTCGGGCACTTGCTGCACCTGGCGATAGATTTCCGCCGTGCCGATGCGCACGCCGCCGGGATTGAGCACGGCGTCGCTACGCCCGTAGATGACGATGCCGTCGTGCTCGGTCAACAGGGCGTGATCGCCGTGGCACCAGACGTTTTCCACTTTGGAAAAATATGCATTTTTATACTTGGCGCCATCCGGATCGTTCCAGAAGCCGACCGGCATGCACGGAAACGGCGCGGCGCAGGACAGTTCGCCTTTCTCGCCGCGCACCGGTTTGCCGGCGTCGTCGAGGATTTCCACCTTCAGGCCGAGGCCGCGGCATTGCAGCTCGCCGCGATACACCGGCAGCAGCGGATTGCCGAGCGCGAAACACGAGACGATGTCGGTGCCGCCGGAAATCGACGCCAGCATGACGCGTTCCTTCACGTCGCGGTAGACGTAATCGAAGCTCTCGTCGGCGAGCGGCGAACCGGTGGAAAGGATGGTCTTTAGCGCCAGCAGCTTGTGCGATTCGCGCGGCTTGATGCCGGCCTTCTCGACTGCGGAAATCCACTTCGCGCTGGTGCCCAGGATGCTGATGCCGACTTCGTCGGCCATATCCCACAGCACATTGCCGTCGGGATGGAAGGGCGATCCGTCGTACAGCACCACGCTGGCGCCGACGGCGAGGCTGGACACCAGCCAGTTCCACATCATCCAGCCGCAGGTGGTGTAGTAGAAAATCTTGTCCTCGCGCTTGAGGTCCGTGTGCAGTACCAGTTCTTTCAGGTGCTGGATCAAGGTGCCGCCGGCGCCGTGCACGATGCATTTGGGCACGCCGGTGGTGCCCGAGGAATACATGATGTAGAGCGGGTGGTCGAACGGCGTCGGCGTGAATTCCAGCGCATGCTTCTCGGCGCCGAGGAAATCCGGCCACAAGGTTGCATTCGCGATGCCGTCGAGCTTGACTGCTTCGCCGCTGTACGGGATCACGACGAGCTTTTCCACGCCCGGAATTTTCGCCAGCACGCCGCGGATTTTTTCCAGGCAATCGAACTGTTTGCCGCCGTAACCGTATTTGTCTGCGGTAAACAGCACTTTCGGTGCAATCTGGCCGAAACGATCGACCACGCCATTGATGCCGAAATCGGGTGAGCAGCTCGACCACGTCGCGCCCAGCGAGGCCGTGGCCAGCATGGCGATCACGGTTTCCGGGATGTTCGGCATGAAGCCGGCGACGCGGTCGCCCATGCCAACCCCGGCCATCTTCAACGCATGTGCGAGCTTGCCGACTTCCTCGTGCAGTTGTGCGTAGGTGATTTCGCGGTTGTGGCCCCATTCGTTGCGCGCGATCAGGGCGACGCGGTCGTCCCGGTGTCGCAACAGGTTCTGCGCAAAGTTCAGGCGTACGTTCGGAAACCACTTGGCGCCGGGCATCTTGTCGCCGTCGATGAGCACGGGGTCGAGATCGCCGGTGGCGCGGATGCCGCAGAATTCCCAGACGAATTTCCAGAACTTCGCCGGCTGGCGGATCGAAAAATCGTACAACGGCGCGTAACGGCGGATGTCCTCGTTGCCGGTCTGTTCGCGCACGAAGCGGATGAAGCGGTTCATGTTCGCGCGTTCGATGCGCTCGGCGCCGGGTTCCCAGATCGGTTTGTTCATGTTCGTTCCCTCGTCGCGGCGCTTGTCCACGTGCGAATCAGTTTAACGCCTGTTCCAGCTCCGGAATCAACTTGAACAGGTCGCCGACCAGGCCGATGTCGGCGACTTCGAAGATCGGCGCTTCGGCGTCCTTGTTGATCGCGACGATGGTGCCGGCGTCCTTGATGCCGGTCAGGTGCTGGATCGCGCCGGAGATGCCGATCGCCATATAGAGTTCAGGCGCGATGATCTTGCCGGTCTGGCCGACTTGCAGGTCGCTCGGCACGTAGCCGGCATCGACCGCCGCGCGCGAAGCGCCGACCGCCGCGCCGAGCTTGTCGGCGAGCGCGAAGATGATCGCGAAGTTCTCCTTCGAGCCGACGCCACGACCCCCGGAGACCACGCGACGCGCGCTTTGCAAGTCCGGGCGGTCGCTCTTGGCCTGGGCGAGTTCGACGAAGCGCGTGTGCGAAGGCATCTCGACACTCACGTTCATCGCTTCGATCGGCGCTGCATTCGCGCCGTTGCCTGCCGCAGGATACGAAGCCGTGCGCACGGTGGCGACGAGGATCGCGTCCGCCGGCGCCTGTACGGTGACGATGGCGTTGCCTGCGTAGATCGGGCGTTGGAACGTATGCGCGTCGATCACTTTCATCACATCGGAAACTTGCGCCACGCCGAGCAGGGCGGCGACGCGCGGGGCGAGGTCCTTGCCGAACGTGGTCGATGGCGCCAGCACATGCGTGTAGCCGTTCTTCGCCACGGCAGCGATCTGCGGCGCGTACACCGCGGCGAGCGCGTGCGCGTTTGCCGCGTTCGCAACCGACAACACTTTCGACACGCCGTCGACTTTCGCGGCTTCCGCGGCGAT
>JAFEEK010000013.1 GCA_018241165.1 Pseudomonadota bacterium | reverse complement strand
GTCACCGGGCGCAAGCATCCGCGCCTGACCCTGATTCGCGCCGCACCCGTCGGCGACGGCATGCTGCAACTGCGCGCGCCGGACATGCCACCACTGCATCTCGCGCCCGCTGCCGTGTCGCCACGTTTGCAGGTCGAGGTCTGGAGCAGCCGCGTCGCCGCACAAGTTGCAAGCCCCGCTGCCGACGAATGGATCAGTGCGTTTCTCGGCATTCGTGCGCGCTTCGCGCACATGGACGCGGCCTGCCTGCGTCCGGTCGACCCCGATCATTCGCGGCCCGGCGACATCGTCAGTTTCGCCGATGGCTATCCGTTGCTCGCGATCTCGCAGGCAGCGCTGGATCAACTCAATTCCAGACTGACACAGCCCGTGCCGATGCTGCGCTTCCGCCCCAGTATCGTCATCTCCGGCACGCAGCCGCACGCCGAAGATGGCTGGAAGCGCGTGCGCATCGGCGGCATCGAATTCGACGTGGCCAAGCCCTGCATCCGCTGCGTGTTCACCACGGTGGATTTCGAGCGCGGCGCGTTCGATCCGTCCGGCGAGCCGCTGCGGACATTGCTCACCTACCGGCGCACGCCGAAAGGGGTGAGCTTTGGCCAGAACCTGATTGCGCGCGGGACCGGCACGCTGCGCGTTGGGGACATGGTGGAAATCGTTGCATGACCTGATGCTCGTCATTCCGGCGAAATGCTCTACAACAGCGGAGCTGGTCAAGCCGGAATCCAGTGTCTTTGGTTGTGGCATCCTGCCGCCTGGTTTCCGGCCATTCCATGGCCGGAATGACGATGTCCATGCTGCGCTGCGATGGAGCATCTGCTCTAGCCAAGCCCCTTAGCCTCACCGCATGACCTACGACACCATCATCGTCGGCGCCGGTTCTGCAGGCTGCGTGCTTGCCAATCGGCTCAGCGCCAATCCCAACCATCGCGTGCTGCTGCTCGAAGCCGGCCCGCGCGACTGGCATCCTTTCATCCACATGCCGGCCGCGATCGCCAAGCTGGCGGGCATGATGAGCATGAACTGGGACTACTACACCGAGCCGGAACCACAACTTGGCCAGCGTCGCCTGTGGTGGCCGCGCGGCAGGGTGCTCGGCGGGTCGAGTTCGATCAACGCCATGTGCTACATCCGCGGCGATGCGCGCGACTACGACGAATGGGCGCGCCTGACCGGCGACGAGCGCTGGAACTGGAACGGCGTACTTGCGTATTTCAAGCGTGCCGAAGCCAACACGCGCGGCGCCAGCGAGTTGCACGGCGCGGACGGGCCGCTTGCCGTGCAGGATCTCAAATACCGCAGCGTGCTGACCGAAACCTTTGTCGAAGCCGCGCAAGCTTGCGGACACGCGCCCAACGCCGATTTCAACGGTGCGCAGCAGGCCGGCGCAGGTTTCTACCAGGTCACGCAGAAGAACGGCTCGCGCTGCTCGACGGCCGCCGGCTACCTGCGCGCAGCGCATGCACGCGCCAATCTGACCGTGCGCACACGCTCGGTGACGCAGCACGTCCTGCTCGACGGCCATCGTGCGGTGGGTGTGGATTACCGCCACAATGGCCGCCTCACCCGCGCCGAAGGCCGCGAAGTGATCCTGTGCGGCGGTGCGGTCAACTCCCCGCAACTGCTGATGCTCTCGGGCATCGGCCCGGCCGATCACCTGCGTGAGAACGGCATTCGCGCGATGCACGACCTGCCCGGCGTCGGCGCCAACCTGCAGGACCACCTGGACATCAGCACCCTGCAGCACTGCACCAAGCCGGTCAGCTACGACCGTCTCAACGAAGTCGCGGTGGCGCTCGAATACCTGCTGCGCCACGACGGGCCGGGGACTTCCAACATCGCCGAGGGCGGCGCGTTCGTGCGCACGCCACTCGCACCGGACGAGCGCTGCGACGTGCAATTGCATTTCATCCCGGCCATGATCGACGACCACGGCCGCCATCGCCTGCCCGGCCACGGTTACACCATGCACGCCTGCAACTTGCGGCCGCGCAGTCGCGGCACGATCCGGCTCCAATCGGCGAATCCGGCGGACAAGCCCATCATCCGCGCGAACTACCTCAGCGATGCGCAAGGGCTGGATCTTGCGACCACGATCGAAGGCGCGAAGATTTCACGCGCGATCTTCGCCGCGAAGCCGTTCGATGCCTACCGCGGCGACGCGATCCTTCCCGACGCCGACGTGCGCTCCGACGCCGACCTTGCCGCCTACATCCGGCGCAAGGCGGAGACGGTCTATCATCCCGTCGGCACCTGCCGCATGGGCAACGACGAAAATGCGGTTGTGGATTCCGAATTGCGCGTGCGCGGCGTGGCCGGCCTGCGCGTCGTCGATGCCTCGGTGATGCCCTGCCTGCCCGGCGGCAACACCAATGCGCCGACGATCATGATCGCCGAGCGCGCGGCGGATTTGATTTCAGGCGCTTAGGGAAACTCTGATTTTGCTACGTGGTCAAAGCGTGACCTGAGTGCGGAGTGTAAACGATGGCACAGCAGATGACCTTGGCGACGCAGGCCGATGCGGGGTTCGAGC
>JAFEEK010000139.1 GCA_018241165.1 Pseudomonadota bacterium | reverse complement strand
TGCAAAAACGGCACGTTCAAATACACAGCCTTCGGCCAGTCGCAGACCTTGCCGATCCAGCGCCTGACCCAGACCATGGGCGCGGGTTGCCAATCGATCAACGGCGTACCGGGCGAGCCGGTGATGCCGTATGCGGGCCAAAGCGGCAACTGGTTCGACACAGCGCACAGCGGCGAGGGCTTCGACCTGCACTGGATGTCGAACGGTCAGGCCATCGTGAGCTGGTATACCTACGACACGCAGGGCAATCAGGTCTGGTTGATGGGCGCGGGCAGTCCGCAGAATGGTTCCATCGTGTTCAACCACTTGTTCAGCACCAGCGGACCGAAATTCGGCGCTGCGTTCGATCCCATGAAATATCAGGAACACGATTGGGGCTCGCTGACGATGACGCTGAACTGCGACACCGGCACGGCGCATTACGCATCGACGCAAGCCGGATTCGGATCGGGCGATTTCACGCTGACGCGGCTGACAGCCTTGCAGCAACCAGCGTGTCCTTACGTCCAGCCGAAGTTCAGCGATTTGTACACCATCGCGTGGGACGAGATTCCGGTTTCCAATGGAACAAGTGCCGATCCCAATGCGGTTGCCGCGGACGATATCGCCAACGACGGCACCCTCGCCGGCCGACTTGCAGGGCATCTGGTGCTGTGGCATCCGGATACGCGCACATGGGAAGACATTCCGCGCGACATTGCGCCGGGCTACTACGTCTATATTTCGCCCGATGCCACACGAGTGATTGCAAATGATGTTCTTGTCGGCAACCTGTTGTTGTCGAAAAATATTCTGCTTTGGCAGCGCTCTACCGGCTGGCAAATCTTGACCGGCAATGGATTCAGCGAGTCGGCGGTGACCGGGGTTTCCAAGAATTTCAAGTTCATCGCGGGCATAGGAACGAATGACGAAGTTCAATTGGCCACATGGATTCAGGCGATCGACGGCGTACAGCAGATACTTCCGCAGGGAGCCTATCCCAATACCAGTGCCTTTGCAGTTTCCGATGATGGCAACGTGACGATTGGCGAAACGCAGGCTGTTCCCAACGATTGGCCGGGTTACGGCTTTGTCGGCGCGGTCTGGATTGGAGCGGGACTGCCTCAACTGGTACGCGATCCGATGGGAAATTACATTTTCCCGACTTGTATCAGTGCCGCTGGCGACATCATGTATGGAGCTGGAACCCAGCTACCCGAGGCGCCATATGCCAGCAATAGCCAGCCATATTTTCTGAAACTCAACGGCACTTTTTCCTATATGGGACAGCTTGCCGATGAACTGCGATCGAACGATGAATCAATCGGGACGTATCGATCGAAAGACACAACTTCGGACGGCACGTTGGCGCTAGGCTTGTATGTGGTCGGTGCACAACAGCCGCCAGCACCCTATATGGAATTCTGGGCGCCGTATTTGTGGACACAAGCCACCGGCATGATTTCGGTGTGGGCACTGGCATCCGAGCTTGGCATCGGCGATATGGATTGGTCCACGGTCGATCTAGTGCGCTTGTCGGCGGACGGAATGCAACTGCTCATCTACGGCAAGCGCAAGACACAACCCGACCAAGCCCGCGCGGTGGTTTTGCACTTGACGCCGAAGGTGGGTACAAATTGATGCTTACTGCGGCTTTGCCATGGTGCAAACCGGCCCTGCGGGTGGCGTGGGATACGATGGGTTCTTGGCTCAATCGGCTCAATCCGCCGCCAGCCGGTAGCCGACGCCGGCCTCGGTGAGGATCAGCTGCGGATTGCCCGGATCGCGTTCGATCTTCTGCCGCAACTGGCCGATGTACACGCGCACGAACTGGGTGTCGGTCACCGCGCTGCCCCAGGCCGCGGCGAGCATTTGTTTGTGCGTGACCACCTGCCCGGCATGCCGCGCCAGGGCGCGCAACAGGTCGTACTCCTTGCGCGTCAAGCGCACCTCGCGGCCGCCGACGCTCACGCGCCGGCGCTCGAAGTCGATTTCCAGGTCGCCGCCCGAATACGTGGTGGATTCGGCGCGGCTTTGGCGGTGACGCAGCGCCGCGCGCACGCGCGCGAGCAGCTCGCCGGTATGGAAAGGCTTGACGACGTAATCGTCCGCGCCGATATCCAGTGCGGCAATGCGCTCGTTTTCGGCCTCGCGTGCGGACAACACGATGATCGGCACCTGGGTCCACTTGCGCAGCGCCTGGATGACCTCCTTGCCGTCCATGTCCGGCAAGCCCAGGTCCAGCACGATCGCATCCGGCGCCCAGCCCGCGGCCTGCGCCAATGCTTCGCTGCCGGTGTAGGCATCGGCCACTTCATAACCGGCGGCGATGAGCGACGGCTTGAGCACGCGCACGATCGGCGCCTCGTCGTCGACGATCATCACGCGCGCGAGGGCGGGGCTCATTCGCTGGTTCCCAGAATCGCGTGCGAAGGCAGATCCACCTCGATGCACGTGCCGTGGCCGTCGCGCAAGGGACTGGTCGCACGGATGCTGCCGCCGAAGGCTTCGACCAGACCGCGCGCGACCGCAAGCCCGAGGCCGATTCCGGAGCCGCGGCGGCGATCGCCGCCGCCGCGGAAAAACTTGTCGAACACATACGGCAGGTCCGCGGCCGGGATGCCGTTGCCGTCATCCTCCACCGCAAGCCGTGCGCGGCCCGCCGCGGTTTCCACCCGTGCCACGATGCGCGCGTCCGGCGGAGTATGCGCAACCGTGTTTTCGATGACGTTGACCAAGACCTGCTCCAGCAAAACCGGATCCACGTTGACATGTTCGCACGTCGCGGGAAACGCACGCACGACGTTGCGCCCGGACAATCGCCGCTCGAGCCGGCGCAGCGCCGCCGACATCGGCTCGCGCGGATCCACCAAGTAACGGCTGACCTGCAATGCACCGGACTCCAGCCGCGTCATTTCCAGCAGGTTGGCAAGGTAACGGTTCAGGCGTTCGGATTCGTCCTGGATCACGGTCAACAGGTCGCGGCGCGTGGCGGCGTCGAATTTTTCCTCGTATTCGAGCAACGACGTCGCCGAGGCGAGGATCGTGGACAACGGCGTGCGCAAGTCGTGCGACAGCGACGACAGCAAGGCGGTGCGCAAGCCTTCCTTTTCGGCAACCACGCGCGCTTCGGCGATTTCCGCGATCAGGCGCGCACGGTCGATCGCGACCGCGGCCGAATCGAGCAGGGCGCGCATCCAGCGCGCGTCCGGCAACGCCGTCTTGCGGCGCGGCCAGACCACGGCGACGCCGACGCTGCGTCCGCCGCTGGACATGTGCAGGACGGCGCGTTCGGCAGTCGCTTCATCGTGCGCGGGGCTCGCGCTCGCCAGCGCTGCAATTTCCGTTTCCTGCAACACCGGTGCCTTGGCCGATGTCGCGCACATCGTGTGCGTGCCGTTTTCGATCAACCAGATCGCGCATCGGCAACCATTCGCTTCCAGGCTGCGCACCACGCGCTCCGCCGCGCTTTTCGGATCGACCGCGGTCGCAAGGTCGCGGCTGGCTTCGAACAGCGAAGTCATGTCCGCCAGGGCGCGTTTGAGGCGGCGCGCGTGATCGCTCAAGCGGCCGGTAAGGCCACCCACGAGCAGGGCGCCGATCAGGAACGTCACCAGCGCGAACAGGTCCTCGGCGTCGAAGGTCAGGGTGAAGCGTGGCTCCTCGAACAAAAAGTTGAACGAAAGGAAAGCCAGGATCGCGGCAAAAATCGCCGGCCACATGCCCAGGCGATAGCCGGCGATCAACACGCCCGCGAAAAACATCAACGGCAACTTGCTCGGCCACAACGGCTGCACCACGTAGAAGCCGAACAGCGAGGCAATGCTGATGACCGCGGTCGCAAGAATGAAGTCGCGCCACCGCAATGGGGTTTCGTCGCGCAGCCACAGCGTCATGGTCGCAAGTGTACCTGCTGGCGCGATGGCCGAACGCTTGAACGTTCAGGGCTTGCCCGGCTGCAGGTCCTTGAGCTGTCGATAGCCCACCGGCGGCGGCGGCGGAACGACGTCCTGGCGCAGCAATTTGCCTTGCAGGTTCCACAGGATCTTTCGATCGCGCGCATCCAGTTCGCCGGCATCATTGCCACGAAAATGACGATGGAAGGCCACGCTGGCCGCGGTCGGATCGGCCACCGTGTAACCGATCAGGCGCAAGGCGACCAGCGGATCGAAGGCCGGCGGCGGGTCCGGCAGCGGATCGGCGTCGTACCACAAGCCGAAACCCTGCGCGGCCAGTTCACGCCACGGGAAAAACACGCCCGGATCGGCCTTGCGCGTTTCGGCTACGTCAGCGTGACCGACGATGCTGGTCGGGCGGATCGGATAACGCGTGGTCAGGTCGGCCAGCAATTTCAGCAGCGCATCGATTTGCGACTGCGCGAAAGGTTCGGCGCCGTTGTTGTCGATCTCGATGCCGATGGATCGGGAGTTCACATCGCCCGCACCGGCCCAGAACGACGGCCCGGCCTGCCACGCGCGTGCGCCATCGGCGACCAGTTGATAGATCTCGCCATCCTTTCCGACAAGGTAATGCGCGCTGACCGGGCCGCCGGAATTCTTCGTGCGCAAGGTGTGCAGCGCGACTTGCGCGTTGGCCTCTTGCGTGTAGTGCAACACGATCAGGGTCGGCTCACGCGCATCGAAGTTCGGCGACGGCACCCACTGCGCCAGCGGATTGCGCGCGGACATGCCGGCACACCCGGCCAACAGCAGTGCGACAAGGGCGGCAAGAATCGCGCGGCTCATTGCGACAACGGCAGGATCTTCCATGTGAAATCCGAATTCCATTGGTCGTAGTACAGGTTGCCGCCGTCCCACTCGACTTCGCCGCGTTGCGAATCCACGGTATCGGAGCGGAAGAAGCGCTTGGGCGGCACGAACTCCTGCGAAAAATCGTCGTTGAAGGCGATGCGGTAGTTGTCCAGCCCGCCGAGGTAGAACCACTTCAGCGCGGCATCGCCGGAATCGATGCGCCCGTAGGTGACATCCACTGGCACCCAGCCATACGGCGCGAGGTAAATCTGCGCCCAATCGTGGATGTCCTCGTGATCGGTGTCGGTGTAGGTCCACCCGGATTGCCAGCGCGCCGGGATGCCGTTCATGCGCATCAAGGTCATCAGCAGCAGGGTCTGCTCGCCGCAGTCGCCGTGGCCAGCGCGCAAGGTGTAGCTGCTCAGGTCGGCAATCGTGGAGTACTCGCGCGCGCCCGCCCAGGGAATCTCGTCCACCGCGGCATAGATCTTCTGCGCGATGCGGTACGGATTGGTTTCGTCGCCCACGACCTGGCGCGAGAACACGCGCAGCGGCTGGGTGAACACGATATGCGGCGCGCGTTCGGCGACGAACGGCGCTAGCTCCGGCGTAATCTTTGCCGGCACCACCTTGTCCGCATCGATCGCGTGGTACTGCGCATAGAGCGTAAGTTCATAGGTGACGGAAAAAACCGTCGGCTTGCCGGCCTGCGCGGGCTGCTCGAGGAACACCGTGCGCTGCAAGGCAGATTCCGGCGCGATGCGATGCGCGGCGGGCTCGCTGGAAACGAAGCGGATATCCTGCTGCTGGCCTTCGATCGCGCGCGGATACGGAATCCACGCGCGAATCGACTTGGCGGCGGGCACGGCGTCGGCTGCAACGGTCATGCTTTGCGTCACCCGCACGCGTCGCGGCAACACGCTTGAACGACCCGAAGCGCGCGCTGCCTCGATCGCCGTGCGGTCGAATTCGAAATAGCGTTCGGCTCCCGCCTGCGGCAAACCGCTGTCAAGAAACTCCATTCGATCCTTGCTGCGCGCGCGTGCGTCTGCACTCAGGCGGAACAAGGTCGCGGGCGCGTTCTGGAAGTACACGCGCTCGCCGTCGATGG
>JAFEEK010000138.1 GCA_018241165.1 Pseudomonadota bacterium | reverse complement strand
AGTTCGGCGGCGCTCAAACCGCCACCATCACTTGGCAGGAAAATCGGGTCGTAGCCGAAACCATGATCGCCACGCGGCGTGTGCAGGATCGTTCCGGGCCAGCGGCCTTCGGCGATCAGCGGCGCGGGATCGTCGGCTGAGCGCAGCAGCACGATGCTGCAATGAAAATGCGCAGTGCGTTTTGCATCGGGCACATCGCGCAAGGCGTCCAGCAGCTTGGTGATATTCGCAGAGGAGTTTCCGTGTTCGCCGGCATAGCGTGCGGACAAAAGACCCGGCGCACCGTCGAGCGCATCCACGCAGATTCCCGAGTCATCGCCGAGCGCGGGCAGACCGGATTCGAGGGATGCGTGCCTTGCCTTGATCAGCGCGTTTTCGATAAACGTGAGTCCGGTTTCTTCGGCGTCGGCGATGCCAAGGTCGGATTGCGCGACCAGGTCCATGCCGTCGAGAATTTCGCGGATTTCAGCGAGCTTGCCGGCGTTGCCGCTGGCGAGGACCAGCCTCATTGAATCGCGTTTCACGCGCGCCGCTCGATCAGGTCCCAGCGATTGCCATACAGGTCGCGGAACACGACCACGGTGCCGTAGGTTTCATGGCGCGGCGATTCTTCGAAATGCGCGCCGATGGCCGTCAGGCGCGCATGGTCGCGCGCGAAGTCGTCGGTGTGCAGGAAGAAGCCGACGCGACCGCCGTGCTGGTTGCCGATGGCCGCTTCCTGCGCAACTGTAACCGCGCGAGCCAATATCACGCTGAAGTGGATATTGCCCGCCGGCGCCATGCGTACCCAGCGTTTGCCGCCGCCGCGGTCGTCGTCTTCGAGTAGCGCAAAACCGAGCGCATCGCGATACCAGGCGATCGCCTCGTCGTAATCGCGCACCAGCAGCGCAATCATCGCAATGTGCGAGCTCATGCCGTCAATGCCTCGCGCTGCATGCGCAAAAGTTCACTTATCCCGTTTTGCGCAAGGCCGAGCAGGGCGTCGAGTTCTTCGCGCCGGAACGCGTGGCCTTCGGCGGTGCCTTGCAGTTCGATGAAACCGCCGCCGTCGTTCATCACCACGTTCATGTCGGTGTCGCAGGCCGAATCCTCGGCATAGTCGAGATCCAGCACCGGTACGCCCTGATACACGCCCACCGACACCGCAGCGACGGCACCGTGCAGTGGATCGCGCTTGATCTTGTCGCGCGCCTTGAGCCAGCCAATCGCATCGACCAGGGCGACGTAGGCGCCGGTGATCGCCGCCGTGCGCGTGCCGCCATCGGCTTGCAAGACGTCGCAGTCGAGCGTGATCGTGCGTTCGCCCAATGCGCTGCGGTCCACGCAGGCACGCAGCGCGCGGCCGATCAATCGCTGGATTTCCAGCGTGCGTCCGCCTTGTTTTCCGCGCGCCGCCTCGCGCGCGTTGCGCTCGCCGGTGGCACGCGGCAGCATGCCGTATTCGGCGGTGATCCAGCCTTCGCCCTTGCCGCGCAGGAACGGCGGCGCCTTGTCCTCGATGCTGGCCGTGCACAACACACGCGTGTCGCCGAATGCGACCAGCACCGATCCTTCGGCGTGACGCGTGTAGCCGCGTTCGATCGTGACGGTGCGCAATTGGTCGGCGACGCGGCCGGAAGGGCGTTTGACGGTAGCCATGGAAAAATCCCAAAAGCAGGGCGCGGAAGTTTACCATTGCGCTTATTGTCGCCACTGGAATCGCCATGATCCGCAGCATGACCGCGTTCGCCAACGCGGAAACCGATACGCCGTGGGGTGCGCTTGCGTTCGAGTTGCGCTCGGTGAACCATCGTTACCTCGAACTCAATCCGCGTTTGCCGGATGAACTGCGCGCGATCGAGCCGGCGCTGCGCGAACGCGTCGCAGTCAAACTCACGCGCGGCAAGGTCGATGCGACCTTGCGCTTTCGTCCGAACGATGCCGATGCCGCCAAGCTGCGCGTCAACGACGCGATGGTCGAGCGCCTGGCGCACCTGGCGAAATCCTTCGACGAGCGCTTTCCCGATCTCGACATCGATTTCACCGGATTGCTGCAATGGCCCGGTGTGCTGGTGCAGGACGACATCGATCAGGAAGGCCTGCGCAACGCGGCGCTGAAATTGCTCGACACCGCGCTGGCCGACATGCTCGCCACGCGCGGCCGCGAAGGCGAACGCCTGGGCGTGTTTCTGCGCGAGCGCCTCGACGCCATCGCCAAAATCGTCGCCGACGTGCGCGGCTGGTTGCCGCAAATCCGCGAGGCCTTGCGCGCGAAATTGCAATCGCGCTTGTCCGAACTCAAGCCCGCGGCAGGGCAGTCGCAACTCGAACCCGGCCGGCTGGAGCAGGAACTGGTGCTGCAACTCTCGCGCATCGACGTCGATGAAGAACTCGATCGCTTAAGCGCGCACATCGCCGAAGCGCGGCGCGTGCTCGCGATGCCGGAGGCGATGGGGCGGCGCCTGGATTTTTTGATGCAGGAGTTCAACCGCGAGGCGAACACGCTGGGTTCCAAATCCGTGGATTCGCGCACCACGCAGGCCGCGGTCGAACTGAAAGTGCTGATCGAGCAGATGCGCGAGCAAGTGCAGAACATCGAATGACGTACTAATATTGGCTCTATATTAGGAGCCAAATATGGAAACAATCCT
>JAFEEK010000137.1 GCA_018241165.1 Pseudomonadota bacterium | reverse complement strand
GGCGCGCGAGATGTCGAGCGCAGCAGGTTTTTACCCGGGAATCCCGTCGCGGCGCGGAGTGAGGTATATCCACAGCGAGCGCAGCACCCACGGCGCGAACGCGATCACCCAGCCGAACGCGGCGATCACCAGCCACAGCGACGTGTTGGTGGCGAGCTCGGCGCCGATGCGCGTGAGCACGACGCCTTGCAGCAACGCAAACGTGAGCCAGGGAATCGCGCCCATCTGCAGCGGGCGTCCGGAATGGCCGTGGGTGACGCGCGTGACCATCGCCACCAGCATGGATGCGAAAAAGCCCACCGTGAGCGCATGCACCGGCGCGCGACCGAGCGTGAACTCGCCGGTCCAGCGCAAGATCAGGCTTTGCACGGTGAACAGCACGAAGGCGGTCGGCAGCCACAACAGTGCGATGTGCAATGCTGCGAGCAGTCCCGGGCGCAGGCACTTCCACGGCTGCCAGCCGATCCAGTGATAGGCGAAGAACAGCGCAAGCGGCGCATCGACGAGAAACATCAAATCGTAGCGATGCGCCAGTTCCAGACCCAGGTGCGCCAGCAGCAGCGCCCACAGCACGGGCAGGCTCCACGCCGGCCGGAATGGACGATACGACGGCCCGACCACATTGCTGCTGAAGAACGGCACCATGCGATGGCTGACCGTGAAAAAGATCGGCAACAGCAAGGCAAACGTCCCGACCTTGATCGACACGATCGCGCACTGCCACGGTGCGCCGAGCACGAACGCGAGAAAACACGCCAGGCCGAGGAATCCGAAACTCAATGCTGCGAAACACGACAAGGCGTGGCGATCCTTCCACTGGTTCCGGCGCAACACGCCGCCGAGCGCGCGCAGGGCCATGAGCCAGCCGCCGAGCATCAGCGCGAGCCCCGCGACCAGCACGGGCTTCAGGTTCAGCAAGCCGATGTGCGAAAGCAGATACCCGCCGAACACGCCGGCGAAAACGGGAACGTAGGCGCGCTTGGGCAAGGCCGGCTGTCCCATCCAGCGCGGGAACACGGTGAGCAGGAAGCCGAAGATGAACATCGCCAGCATGCCGTATTGCGTGAACACGGCGTGCGCCCAACCGGCATAGACCGGCGCGGCAGGAAAGGCGTGGCCGAAGTACCCGGCGCCAAGGAAACACGCCCACCACGCCATGGTGACGAGCAGCGCGGTGGCGCCGCCGAAGAACATCATGCGGTGCGGCGCGGCGGCGAGGATGCGCGGCAAATCGGCGAGCGAAGGAAAGCCGGCAGGGGCGGCGCCTGCCGCTCCTGCCGGATGCCCGGGTCGGGATGGGAAGGATCCCGATCCAATGCGCGTATCCATGAACCCGATGCCTCCGTGAATCTGCGGGCGCCAGCATGCTCCGTCGCGGATAGCCTGGCCTTGACCTGTGTCAGGTGATTGGACATCGCTTGATCGCGATCAGGGCCGCGGCCGCAGCGCCAGCGCATGCTGGCGCGCGTTTGCGGAGCGACTGGCGTGACCGATTATATCCAGGCATGGCAATGCATTGGCTGCGGCAAGATCGAAGCGCCACAGCCGTGCATCGGCGTGTGCCGCGACCGCAAGGTCTTTTTCATCGGCAAGGGCGAGCACGAGGCCGCGCTTGCCGAAATCGGGCGTTTGCGTGCGCAGCTGCAATCGGTCGCGTCGCACCTGCAGCGCTTCGCGCTCGCCGCGCCGCACCCACAGCAATGGGAACCGGCCTACGCCGCGCTGCGCGATGAAGCGCGTGCACTGGTCGGCGCATTGAATGCCGCGCTTGAAACCGGCGGCGCGGATGTACGCTGAGTCGCGCTTCAATCGCGCAGGATATGCCGCGCCAGCTTGTGCAGCGCCGGCTTGTCGGTCAGTTCCAGCTCGCGGCCATCGACGCGGATCAGGCCCTGGTCCTGGAACCGCCGCAGCACGCGGCTGACGGTTTCGGCGGCCAGTCGAAGATAGTTTGCGATATCCGCGCGCGGCATCACCAGCCGGTACGCACTCGGCGCAAAGCCGCGCGCCGCGTAACGGTTGGCCAGATCCAGCAGGAAGGCGGCGAGGCGCTCGTCGGCGGTGTGGTCGCCGGAGAACCGGCTGGATTTGCCGATGTCCGCGCTGAGCAGGTCGAACAGGCGCTGCTGCACGTCGGGGATTTTCGCCGCCAGCGTGGACAGCGCCGGGAACGAGAACCGGCACACGAACACCGTGTCCAGCGCGACTGCGTCGCAGGGATATTTCGCCGGATGGATCGCGTCCAGCCCGATCATCTCGCCGGGCAGGTGGAAACCCAGCACTTGTTCGTGGCCTTCATCGTCGAGCTGGCGCGTCTTCACCATCCCCGCGCGCACCGCGTACAACGCGCCGAAACGTTCGCCGCTGCGGAAGATGTGGTCGCCGGTGTGGAACGGTCCGACATGCTCGACCAGCATGTGCAACTCGTTCAGCGCAGTCTTGTCCAGGCCCGCGGGCAGGCAGACCGAGCCGAACGCGCAGGTCGAGCAGAAATGGACGTCGTCGCCGTCGTCGGCGATCGGGTTGTGCGGCGTCAATTTGCCGGGCTGGTGCAGTTGCGTCATGCGTGGGTTCCGCCCGGAGCGGAACACCGGGCTACAAGGCTCGTGAATAGCGTACCGCAGGCGTGGCCTCGCGCGCGAGATAGGCATCAAAACACATGGCGACGTGACGCAGCAAATAGCGGCCGCGCGCGGTCACCTGAAGGCAGTCCGGGGTCATTTCCACGAGATCGTCGCGCGCGAGCTTGCGCAGGCGGCGCAGGCTGGCGTCGAAATACGCAGGGAAAACCAGGTTGTGGCGCGCTTCGAACGCGGCGATGTCCAGACGCCCCTGGCACATCAGCAGTCCGATCGCGTCGGCGCGGATGGCGTCGTCTTCGCTCATGGCGAGCCCGCGCGCAACCGGCAGGCGGCCGCCGTCGATTGCGCCGTAATAGTTCGGCAGGTCGTGGGCGTTCTGGCTGAAGCTCGCGCCGATGTGCGAGATCGCGCTCATGCCCAGGCCGATCAGGTCGCAGCCGCCATGGGTGGAATATCCCTGGAAATTGCGCTGCAAGGTGCCGGCATCCTGCGCGCGCGCCAGCTCGTCGCCTTCGCGCGCGAAGTGATCCATGCCGATGTAGCGATAGCCGGCTGCGGTGAGTTTTTCCACGGTCAGCCCGAGCAGGCGCAGGCGCGAGGCCGCGTCGGGCAAATCGGCGGCGTGGATCTGGCGCTGCGCCTTGAAGCGTTGCGGAAGGTGGGCGTATGCGTAGGCGGCGACGCGGTCGGGAGCGAGTGCGATCACCTCGTCGAGGGTGCGCGCGAAACCGGGAGCGGTTTGCTTCGGCAGGCCGTAGATCAGGTCGACGCTGGTGGAACGGAATCCCGATTCGCGCGCCGCGTCGAGCACCGCACGCGTCTGCGCCACGCTCTGGATGCGGTTGACCGCGGCTTGCACGTCCGGATCGAAATCCTGGATGCCGACCGAGACGCGGTTGAATCCCAGCGGCGCCAGCGCGCGCACATAGTCGGCGTCGCAAAAACGCGGATCGAGCTCGATGCCGAATTCGCGCTTCGCGTCGCGGCTGAAGGAAAAATGCTGGGCCAGCGTCTCCAACAGCTCGGCCATCTGCGCGCGGTCGAGGAAATTCGGGGTACCGCCGCCAAAGTGCAGTTGCCGCAATGAACGGTCGCGGTCGAACAGCGGCGCGACGAGTTCGATCTCGCGATGCAAGCGTTGCAGGTAGATCGGCGAGCGGCCCGTATCGCGCGTGATGATGCGCGTGCAGCCGCAGTAGAAACACGGGCTCAGGCAGAACGGCACATGCACGTACACCGACAGCGGCCGCGGGATCGGATCCTCGTTGGACGCCAGCGCTGTCGCGCGCAACTGCGCTTCGCCGAAACCGGCATGGAATTGCGGCGCGGCGGGATACGAGGTATAGCGCGGCCCGTTCACGTCGTAACGCGCGATCAGGCCCGGATCGAATTCGGCGAGGCTTTGCATGCGGCCATGGTGGTGGCAACGCGCGCTGCTCGCATTGACTGGGGTCAAGCCTCGCGATCGACGATATCGCGGTAGATCCTCGCCGCCGCTGCCCCGAAACAGCAGAAGACCACACGTGCCGGCTGCGCGTGCGTCGAGGCGAATGCCCGGGTTTCGCGCACCGCGATCGCCGCCGCGGCCGCCAGCGGATAGCCGTACACGCCGCAACTGATCGCCGGAAACGCGATGCTGCGCACGCCGTTTTCCAGCGCCAGACGCAGCGATTGCCGATAGCAACCCGCGAGCAATTCGGGTTCACCTTCGCCGCCGCCTTCCCAGACCGGCCCGACGGTGTGGATCACGAAGTGCGCCGGCAAATCGAATCCCGGCGTGATGCGCGCCTGCCCGGTCGGGCAGCGCACGTTCGGCCGCACCTGGGGCAGCGCGCGGCACGCGGCGAGCAGGCGCGGGCCGGCCGCACGGTGGATGGCGCCATCGACGCCACCGCCGCCAAGCAGGGTTTCGTTGGCGGCGTTGACGATGGCGTCCACGCGCAAATCCGTGATGTCGGTTTCGACGACTTGCATGGCCGGCCTTGGAAATTCCTGCGCCGCGACAAGGGTTTGGCGATTATCCGCCACGACGCTTGAAAAATAATTGCCTAGGACATAATATATCGCGCAATTATGAAGACATCTGCCAAACCCGGCTTCGGTTCCCTGGTCACCGACGTCACCCGTCTGATGCGCAAGCATTTCGACCGCCGCGCCGTGCGCTTTCGCATGACGCGCGCGCAATGGCGCGCGCTCAAGCGCCTGAGCCATAACGAAGGCATGCGCCAGAACGAACTGGCCGAGCAGCTGGAAATGGAGCCGATCGCGATCGGTCGCGTCATCGATCGTTTGCAAAAAGCCGGTTTCGTCGAGCGCCGCGCCGATCCCGCCGACCGTCGAGCCTGGCGCCTGCACCTGACCACGCGGGCGCACGGCGTGGTCGACGACATGGAGCTGATCTCCAGCGAATTGCTGCGCGAGGCGCAACGTGGCGTATCCGCGGCTGAAATGAAGGCGATGATGTCCGCGCTGACGCGGATGAAGAACAATTTGCACGCGCTGGACCAGTCCGGCGCGTGATCTTGAAAAAGTGCAGGACGGCACTTTTTCGACAACCTGATTCGGGAACGAACATGACCGACAAACAATATGGGTCGCCCGCCACCGCACAGGCGCCCGTGCCGGAAAAACGCCGGCGCCGCAATACCGTGCTGTGGATCCTCGGGCCGGCCCTGGTAATCATCGTCGGCGCCTGGATGTATGTCACCTCGGGCCGCTACGTATCCACCGACAACGCCTACGTGCAGGCCGACCGCGCCACCATTGCGCCACAGGTCGCCGGCCGCGTGGTCGAGGTCGACGTACGCGAGAACCAGGCGGTGAAGAAGGGCGACGTGCTGTTCCGCATCGATCCGCAGCCGCTGGAAATCGCCGTGGCGC
>JAFEEK010000136.1 GCA_018241165.1 Pseudomonadota bacterium | reverse complement strand
TACGCCGTGGGGTGCGCTTGCGTTCGAGTTGCGCTCGGTGAACCATCGTTACCTCGAACTCAATCCGCGTTTGCCGGATGAACTGCGCGCGATCGAGCCGGCGCTGCGCGAACGCGTAGCAGTCAAACTCACGCGCGGCAAGGTCGATGCGACCTTGCGTTTTCGTCCCAACGACGCAGACGCGGCCAAACTGCGCATCAACGACGCAATGGTGGAACGCCTGGCGCATCTGGCCAAATCCTTCGACGAGCGCTTTCCCGATCTCGACATCGATTTCACCGGCCTGCTGCAATGGCCGGGCGTGCTGGTGCAAGACGACATCGATCAGGAAGGCTTGCGCAACGCGGCGCTGAAATTGCTCGACACCGCGCTGGCCGACATGCTCGCCACGCGCGGTCGCGAAGGCGAGCGCCTGGGCGTGTTTCTGCGCGAGCGCCTCGATGCCATCGCCAAAATCGTCGCCGACGTGCGCGGCTGGTTGCCGCAAATCCGCGAGGCCTTGCGCGCGAAATTGCAATCGCGCTTGTCCGAACTCAAGCCCGCGGCAGGGCAATCGCAACTCGAACCCGGCCGGCTGGAGCAGGAACTGGTGCTGCAACTCTCGCGCATCGACGTCGATGAAGAACTCGACCGCCTGAGCGCGCACATCGCCGAAGCGCGGCGTGTGCTCGCGATGCCCGAGGCGATGGGGCGGCGCCTGGATTTTTTGATGCAGGAGTTCAACCGCGAGGCGAACACGCTGGGTTCCAAATCCGTGGATTCGCGCACCACGCAGGCCAGCGTGGAACTGAAGGTGCTGATCGAGCAGATGCGCGAGCAGGTGCAGAATATCGAATAGCGCGTTACCATACACATCGGAGGTGTATATGCGCACAAATATCGAAATCGACGACAAGGTCATGCGGCGCGCGATGAAGGCGACCGGAGCGAAAACCAAGCGCGAGACGGTGGATATCGCCTTGCGCCAGATCGCGCACGAGCGACCGCGCTTGAACATCCTCGACCTGGTCGGCAAGGATTTGATCGATCCCGGCTACGACATACGCATTGCGCGTGGCGAATCGAGCCGTGGTTCTCGTTGACAGTTCGGTCTGGATCGATCTGCTGCGCGGCAAACACGACGCGCAGACCGTTGCGCTGCGAGGTCTAATCGCCGGGAATCGCGCCTCTTTGTCGCCGCTGATCTATCAGGAAGTCCTGCAAGGCGCGGGTTCGCGCGAGCACCTGGATGCGTTGCGCAAGTACTTCTCGACGCTGCCGATGCTGATTTCCACACACCCGGTACGCACGCATGAGGCCGCAGCGGAACTGTACGCGCGCTGCCGCTGGGTGGGTATTACACCGCGCAATGGATTTGACTGTCTGGTCGCCGCCACCGCCATCGAACACGCGGCACAACTGTTGGCGCACGACCGCGATTTCGATGCCATCGCGCGGGTCGAGCCGCGTTTGCGCATCTACCGGCAGTCCGCATGACCGGCACCCTCTACATCGTCGCGGCGCCTTCGGGCGCGGGCAAGACCAGCCTGACGCGCGCGCTGCTGCAAGGCGATCCGAACCTGGTGCTGTCGGTGTCCTACACCTCGCGCGGTGCGCGGCCGCACGAAGTCGATGGCGTGCATTACCACTTCGTGACGCGCGATGAGTTCGAGGCGATGATCGCGCGCGGCGAATTTTTCGAACACGCCGTCGTGCACGGCGACCTGAAGGGCACTTCGCGCAAGGTGGTGGAACAAGCGCTCGCCGCCGGCCGCGACGTGCTGCTGGAAATCGACTGGCAGGGCGCACGCATCGTGCGCGCGCAGATCCCGCAGTCCGTCGGCATTTTCATCCTGCCGCCCTCGCGTGCGGAACTCGAGCGCCGCCTGCGCGCGCGCGCATCCGACAGCGAGGCGACGATCCAGCGCCGCCTCGCCGACGCGCATGCGGACCTGGCGCACGCGCCGGAGTTCGACTACACCATCGTCAACGACGATTTCGATGTCGCGCTCGCGCAGATGCGCGAAATCGTGGCCAGCCGGCGCGAAGGCTGTGCGCTGCCGGTGCGCGATCATTCCGCTTTGCTGGCACAGTTGCTGAACTCGGCCTGATTCGCGTTGGGCTTGACGCTATCGCGCGACGTCGCGCTCGGGTAAGGTAGCCGCGATGAATGCCACGCCCGCGCCAAAGCCCGACGCCGCCGCAGTCCACGAGCCCTTGATCCGGATTCGCGGCTTGCGCACCGTGCTCAACGGCAAGACGATTTTCGACGGCGTGGACCTGGACATTCCGCGCGGCCGCGTCACCGCGGTGATGGGCCCGAGCGGCACCGGCAAGACCACGCTGATTCGCCACATCACCGGACAATTGCGCCCCGATGCCGGCGAGATCGTCGTGGATGGCCAATCGGTGTGGAAACTCGGGCGCGACGCGCTGTTCGACCTGCGCGAGAAAATCGGCTACCTGTTCCAGAACTCGGCGTTGCTGACGGATTTTTCCGTATTCGAGAACGTGGCGTTTCCGCTGCGCCAGCACCTGAAATTGCCCGAAGAAATCCTGCGCAACATCGTGCTGACCAAATTGCAGGCAGTCGGCCTGCGCGGTGCCGCGAACCTGATGCCCAACGAGTTGTCCGGCGGCATGATGCGGCGCGTCGCTTTGGCCAGAGCCATCGTGCGCGATCCGATGCTGATCATCTACGACGAACCGTTCGTGGGCCTGGATCCGATCGCGCTGAACCAGATCGTCAAACTGATCCGCACGCTCAACGAGACCCTGGGCGTGACCGCAATTCTTGTTGCGCACGAATTTTCGGCGGTGCGCCGCGTTGCCGACCACATCCACCTGCTCGCGGGCGGCAAGATCGTCGCGCACGGCACGCCCGACGAGCTGGCGCGCGGCGAAACGCCGTGGACGCGTCAGTTTTTCAGTGGCGAGGCGGATGGCCCGGTGCCGTTCCATTATCCGGCGCCGGATTACGCTCGCCAATTGGGGTTGTCGGCATGACTGCGCTACGCCGACCGGGATTGTTCACGACCGGCATCGCGCAGATCGGCGCCTGCGGGATTTTCCTGTTGCACATCCTGCGCGCGCTGCCGCGCAGCCTGCGCTATTTGCGCGAGACCGTGCGCCAGGTTTTCTTCGTCGGCGCGATGAGCCTGACCATCATCATGATCTGCGGATTGTTCGTGGGCATGGTGCTGGGCCTGCAGCTCTACCACACCTTGTCGATCTTCGGCGGCACCGCGGCGCTGGGTACCGTGGTTGCGCTGTCGCTGTACCGCGAACTGGGTCCGGTGGTGACCGCACTGCTGTTCGCCGGGCGTGCCGGCACCTCGATCACCGCCGAAATCGGCCTGATGCGCGCGACCGACCAGCTCGATGCGATGGAAATGATGGCGGTCGATCCGATGGCCTACGTCGTCGCGCCGCGCTTTCTCGCCGGCGTGATCGCGATGCCGCTGCTCGCCTGCATCTTCAATGCGCTGGGCATTTTCGGCGCGCACCTGGTCGGGGTGAACTGGCTGGGCCTGGACAGCGGCACGTTCTGGTCGAACATGACCTCGAGCGTGGATGTGTGGACGGACGTGATGAATGGCGTGTGGAAAAGTGCCGTGTTCGGCGCGGTGTGCACGCTGATCGCGACATTCCAGGGTTACACCACGCCGCCGACCAGCGAAGGCGTGGCGTATGCGACCACGCGCACGGTGGTGTTTTCTTCGATTGCCACGCTGGCGATCGACTTTGTCATGACTGCCTTTCTCATGTAAGGCAAGGGAATTACGATGGCACAAAGACAATCCTTCCAGGTCGGCACCGGGCTGTTCATCCTGCTCGGCTTCGCCGCGCTCGCGTATCTGGCGACGCAGACCACGAGCCTGGCCAACTACAGCCAGGGCGCCAGCTACGACATCGTCGCGCGCTTCACCAACATCGGCCAGCTCAAGCTGCGCGCGCCGGTGAAAGTGGCCGGTGTGCGCGTGGGCAGCGTTGCGGGCATCGCGCTCGAACCGGAAAAACTCGACGCCAAGGTGACGTTGTCCATCGACGATCGCTTCGACAAGATTCCCGATGATTCTGCCGCGGCCATCTTCACCAGCGGCTTGCTGGGCGATCAGTACGTTGCCCTGCAACCGGGCGGCTCGCCGACGAATTTCAAGAGCGGCGACGAAGTCGTGCTGACGCAAAGCTCCATGCAGCTGGAGGAACTGATCGGCAAGTATCTGGTCGGAGGCGACGCCGGCAAGCCCAAGCCGGATGCCTCCACGGACAAGAAGTAACAGGAGTTCGACATGAAATTCGCAAGCCTGCTGTTGTGTGTTCTCGGATTCGCAGCTTTCGCTCCGGCGCATGCCGATACGCCCACGCCCAATCAGGTCGTGCAGGGCATGGTCGACGAACTCGGCAAGACCATGGACGCGCACCGCGCGGAACTGCAGAAGAATCGCGACGAGTTGCTCAAGACCATCGATGCGATCGTGCTGCCGCACTTCGACATCGACTACGCATCGATCCTGGTGCTCGGCCAGAACGCGCGCACGGCCACCCCGGCGCAGCGCGCGCGTTTCGCCAAGGCCATGTACAACTCGATCACGCACCGTTACGCCGAAGGCCTGCTCAAGTACACCGAAGGCCGCGTCAAGGTGCTGCCGTTCCAGGGCCAGCTCAATGAAAAGCGCACGCTGGTGCGCACGCAAGTCGTGCTCGATGACGGCAAGGTCGTGCCGGTGGATTATGCTTTTCGCAAATCCAGCGATGGGTCGTGGAAGGCCTACGACGTCATCATCGAAGGCATTTCCTACGTCACCAACTACCGCAACCAGGTCGCCGCGGAAATCGCCAAGACCAGCCTGGATGCGCTGACCACGCGCCTGGAAACGCAGGGCGAAAACGCGCTCGAAAGCATGGAGAAGGATGGCAAGTGAGCATGCCGTTCTTCAGTCTGGAATCCGATACGCTGGGTGGCCTGCGCGTATCCGGCGCGATTTCTTTTGCCAACGCCGCGCGCGCGCTGGAGCAGATGCCGCGCCCGGCGCATGGCGCTGAAGCGCTGGCGATCGACCTTGGCGCATTGCAGGGCGCCGACAGCGCCACGCTTGCTGTCTGCATTGCCTGGAGCGCGGCGGCGCATCGCGCCGGCACGTCCCTGCGCTACCTGCGCGCGCCGCAAGGCCTGCGCAATCTCGCGAAGCTGTGCGAGGTGGATGGATTGCTCGGCTTGGGTTGACGCCGCTTACTGCGGCGTCAGTTCCAGCGTCAACACCTCGAACGGGGCCAGCGTCAACGTGCTGGAGATGTCTGCATCGAACGTGCGCGCTTCGCCCGGACTCCACACCGGTTTGGCGGTGTAGCGTCGCGCCGCGTCCGCCGGCAGTTCGAGCTGGCGCGCCAGGTCGATCACCGCCAGTTGCGGTTTCGCATCCGGATTGCGCAGGGTGACGAACGCTTTTTTCGGCGTCCACGCCGCCCAACCGTAAACGTCCAGGCGCGAAGGATCGCCGCCGATCCAGTGCGTGTCGCGCAACACGTCTGCGTTCGTGCGCGACCACTTCGCCGCCGTGGCGAGCGTGTCCCAGTCGGCGCTCGTCAATAGCGAAGGCGTGATGTACAGCTCCTGCAACTGCGTGCCGGTGGCGAAGTACGAATGCACTTCGTTGGCGAAATCGTGGCCGGGATCGGTCGCGAGGCGCGGATTCTTCTGCGCGTAGATGATGCCGTGGAGCATCAGCGAGTTGATCGGGAACAGCGGGCCCTTGAGCACGATGTTGCGATACGTCGTTGCGTCGCGGTAAGTGATCCAGCGTTCGCGCTGGCTGCCGACGCCGGCGAGGTCGTCGTCCATGCCGTCGCGCCAGATCGAATCGGCGTAGCGCAGCCAGAACGGCGAGGCCCAGGTGCAGGTGGTGAGGTTGATGAACGTATCGGGC
>JAFEEK010000135.1 GCA_018241165.1 Pseudomonadota bacterium | reverse complement strand
ATTCGCGCCCTCGGCAAACCCGGCGCCGTGCTGTTCGACGTGAAACAAGTGCTGCCGCGCGAGGCAGTCGACGACAGGCTCTGAACCGGATATGTCCATGCGCATCCTCGTCACCGGCGCCGCCGGATTCATCGGCGCAGCCCTGTCCGAACGCCTGCTCGCGCGCGGCAACCAGGTACTCGGCTACGACAACGTCAATGCCTATTACGACCCCGCGCTGAAAGAAGCGCGCCTGGCGCGGCTGGCGCCGCAGCGCAATTTCCGCTTCGTCCGCGCTGCACTGGAAGACCGCGCCGCACTCGAAGCGGCGTTCGCCGATTTCAGGCCGCAGCGCGTGGTCAACCTCGCCGCACAGGCCGGCGTGCGCTACTCGATCCAGAATCCGCACGCCTACGTCGAGGCGAACCTGGTCGGCTTCATGAACGTGCTCGAAGCCTGCCGCCACGGGCAGGTCGAACATTTGGTATACGCATCGTCCAGTTCGGTCTACGGCGCCAACCGCAAGTTGCCGTTTTCGGTGCAGGACGCCGTCGATCATCCGGTCAGCCTGTACGCGGCGACCAAGAAAGCGAACGAACTGATGGCGCATACCTACAGCCATCTGTACGCGCTGCCGACCACCGGATTGCGCTTCTTCACCGTGTACGGCCCGTGGGGAAGGCCGGACATGGCATTGTTCGTGTTCACGCGCAAGATCCTCGCCGGCGAACCCATCGAGGTGTTCAACCACGGCAAGCACACGCGCGATTTCACCTATATCGACGACATCGTCGAAGGCGTGATCCGCACGCTTGACCGCGTCGCGGCTCCGGACCCGGCGTTCGATCCGCTGCAGCCCAATCCGGCGACCTCTTCCGCCCCGTATCGGGTCTACAACATCGGCAACCACCAGCCGGTGCAGCTCGCCGACTACATCGAGGTTCTTGAAGATTGCCTCGGGCGCAAGGCGGACAAGATCCTGCTGCCGCTGCAGCCCGGCGATGTGCCCGATACCGCGGCCGATGTGGCAGAACTCATGCGCGACACCGGCTACGCGCCAGCGACGCCGGTCGCGGCCGGCATCCGCCGCTTCGTCGCCTGGTATCGCGAATTCTATCGGGTCTGAAAGCGGGCGAACCTGCCGCCGGCACGCGCTGCGCCGTCATCAACGCTTGGGCTTGAGCAGGGTCCCCGTACATTTCTTTGCGCCGCAGCGACAGGCCCAGATGCGCTTGAGTCTGGCGGTGTGGCGTTCGGCCAGGGTAATGCCGTAATCGTAGGTAAGTTCTTCGCCCTTGCGGATGCGACGCCGCGTCTCGATGACAACGCGATCGCGGCGCGGGTTGCCGCTCGCGTGCTCGATCACCCAGGCCTGGCAGTTCGGTGCGCAGCTGTGGTTGATCCAGCGCGCGTCGTTGCCGTCGACATTGGCATCGATCAGGTATTTGTCGTTGAGCGTGAACAGGAACGTGTGGCCGCTGTCGACATCGTTGCCGTAGGCGCGGTCGGCCTGGGCGTGGGTGCGCAGCGTTCCGCGATACTCGATGACTTCAGTGCGCGCCGGCAGGTCGCGGGCGGCGAAAACGCCGTTGCCATGGATCGGCGAGCGGCGGCGAACGATGCGTTTGGCCATGACGAACGGGATCGGGAAAGGTCGCCGATTATAGCTTGATGCAGCGGCGCTTGACCCGCATGCGCCGCGCGAGCAATCTTGCGCCAGTCGATGCAAGCGAGGTGCGCCATGCCGGCAACCATACGTCTGAAACATGCCAAGGAAGCGCCCGCCAGGTCGGACGGCAAGCGCATCCTCGTCGATCGCCTGTGGCCGCGCGGCAAGTCGAAGGAGTTCCTCAAGCTCGATGCCTGGCTGCGCGATGTCGCGCCGAGCACGCAACTGCGCCAGTGGTTCGGCCACGATCCGGCGAAGTGGATTGAATTCCGCAAACGCTATTTCGCGGAACTCAAGACGAATCCGGCGCTGGCCACGTTGCGCGAACTGACCGCAAAGGGAACCGTCACCTTCGTCTACGCCGCCGCCGATACCGAACACTGCAACGCGACCGCCCTGCGCGAATACCTGCAACGCTGACCCGCATTCCCCTTCGACGGAGATCGCACATGTCCCTTCCCCGCCGCGCCGCACTGATCGGTTTGTTTGCCCTGAGCGTCGCAACCCTCGCATTCGCGCGCGGGCATGGCCACCGCAGCAGCAACGACCGGGCCGGAAATTTCGATTACTGGCTGATGTCGCTGTCGTGGTCGCCGAGCTATTGCCTGACCCATCCGGACGACGAGACCCAATGCCGGCGTCGCGGCTACGGCTTCGTGCTGCACGGATTGTGGCCGCAAAATCGCAAAGGCTTCGGGCCCGAACATTGCGCCACGATTGCCACGCCGGAAGAAACCACGATCCAGCGCGCGCTGGCCTTCATGCCGAGCCGGCGCCTGATCGCGCACGAGTGGGAAACCCACGGCGCCTGCACGGGCCTGGATCCCGCCGGTTACTTCGAACTGGCCGACCGCGCGTTTGCCAGCGTGAAATTTCCACAGGCCCTGACCACGCCGCGCAAGCCACCCGCGATGAGCGCCGGCGACATCGTGCGCGCATTCGCCACGAGCAATCCGGGCCTGGACGCGAACATGCTCAGCGTCGTATGTCGCGACGGCGGCACGTTGACCGAAGTGCGCGTGTGCCTGAACCGCGATTCGCTCGCACCGCAGGCATGCGGCGGGCGCGTGCGCAACACTTGCCGCGCCGGCGCCTTGACCATACCTGCAGCGCGCTGATCCTTGATTGGGACAACCGGGGGAGATCGACGTGAGATACCTGCGCTGGTTGGGGAAACTCGTATTGATTGTGGTGGTTTTGGCCATCCTGGGCATGGCCTTCGCCTATTGGCGCAGCAACCAGCTGCTGGCGCAACGCATCCAGGTCGACGAGCCGGCGCTGGCGATTCCAACCGATGCGACCGCCATCGCCCGCGGCGAACATCTGGCGGTCACGCGCGGTTGCACGGATTGCCACGACTCCGATTTCGGCGGCAAGGTTCTGGTGGAGTCGTTTCCGGTTGGTCGCATCGCCGGACCGAACCTGACCCGCGGCCGCGGCGGCATGGGCGAACCGGACCCGATCAAACTCGAACGCGCGATCCGCCATGGCGTCGGAACGGACGGCCATCTGCTGATCTACATGCCGGCCACCGACTTCGCCGGCCTTAGCGATGCCGACACCGCCGACCTCATGGCGTACATCGCCTCACGCCCACCCGTCGACCGCGTCATGGCGCCGCCTCTGGCCGGACCGCTGATCCGCGTGCTGTTCCTGCTCGGCAAGGCGCCGCTTGCATACGGCCTGCACGTGGACCCGCATGCCGCGCACGTCGCCACGGTCGAGGCCGCACCGACCGTCGAATACGGCCGCTACCTGGCCCAGGGCTGCACCGGTTGCCATCGTGCGGATTTCAGCGGTGGCCACGTGCCCGGCACGCCGCCGTCGTTCGCGGATGCCGCCAACATCACCACCGATCCGGTGCGCGGCATCGGCAAGTGGAGCAAGGCCGATTTCTACAATGCCCTGCGCCACGGCAAAAAACCCGATGGGAAAGACGTCGATGCGTTCATGCCCTGGCGCGCGCTCGGCACCATGAGCGACACCGAGATCGACGCGCTCTGGGCCTATTTGCGCACGCTACCCGCCGGCAAACGCTGACTCAACAGCACGAAGCGTCGTGGTGCGAGTGCTTGTCGCTCGCCGCAACCCCAGCGGTCAGGCCTTTTTGCTGCGCATGGAAGTGGTCGGCGACGACTTGCGCCACGCACATGCTCACGCGCTTGCCGGTGGGAATGTGCAGGAACTCGTTCGGACCATGCGCATTCGAGTGCGGACCGAGCACGCCGGTGATGAGGAACTGTGCGCCGGGGAATTTCTCGCCGAGCATGCCCATGAACGGGATGCTGCCGCCTTCGCCGTTGTAGGCCGGCGGCGGGCCGAAGAATTCACGCGAGGCGGCGTCGACGGATGCTTCCAGCCACGGCGCCAGCGCCGGCGCGTTCCAGCCGGACGAGGCTTTTTCCAGCGCGAATTCGACCTTGCAGCCATACGGCGGATCGGCTTCGAGCAGGCGCTTGACGCGCTCGCCGGCGGCGTTGCCGTCCAGCGTCGGCGGCAGGCGCAGCGACAGCTTGACCGCGGTGGACGGACGCAGCACGTTGCCGGCCGATTCCAGCGGCGGCAGGCCAGCGACGCCAGTCACCGACAGCGCCGGCCGCCACGTGCGATTGAGCACGAGTTCAACCGGATCGGATTCGACCGGCCGCATGCCGGCCACGAACGGAAACTTCGAATACACCTCGTCGCCGAGGACTTGCGCAGTTTGTCGTGCCTGCTCGACGCGTTGCGCGGGAATCTCGACGTACAGTTCCTTCGGCACGATCTTGCCGGTGGCGGCGTCTTCAAGCCGCGACAACAGGTTGCGCAGGATGCGGAAGCTCGACGCCACGATGCCGGAGGCGTCGCCCGAATGCACGCCTTCCTCCAGCACCTTGACCGTGAGGTTGCCGCCGGACAACCCGCGCAGCGATGTCGTCAGCCACAACTGGTCGTAGTTGCCGCAGCCCGAATCCAGGCACACGATCAAACTCGGCTTGCCGATGCGCGCGGCCAGATGATCCACGTAGAACGGCAGGTCGTAGCTGCCGGACTCTTCGCAGGCCTCGATCAGCACCACGCAACGCGCGTGCGGCACGCCGGCTTCCTGCAAGGCGCGAATCGCGGCGAGCGAGCCGAAGATCGCGTAGCCGTCGTCGGCGCCGCCGCGTCCGTACAGGCGGTCGCCCTCGATGACGGGTTTCCATGGGCCCAGATGCGCGGCCCAGCCGGTCATTTCCGGCTGCTTGTCCAGGTGCCCGTAAAGCAGCACGCAGTCGTCGCCAACCGCTGCGCCGCCGAATGCGGGAATGTCGATGAAGATCAGGGGTGTGCGATTCGGCAGGCGCACCACATCCAGATGCATGCCGGCGATCGGCTGCGACTTGGCCCACATGGAAAGCTGCGCCACGGCCTTGTCCATGTGGCCGTGCTCGGCCCATTGCGCATCGAACATCGGCGACTTGTTCGGAATGCGGATGTACTCCACGAGTTGCGGCACGATTTGGTCGTCCCACAGCGCGGAAACGGAATTGCGGATCTTGGCGGAGTCCATGCGATACCTCGAGCAAGCGAACGCACAAGTCTACCCGCCGCGGCGACACAGTGCATCTTGGTAAGAT
>JAFEEK010000134.1 GCA_018241165.1 Pseudomonadota bacterium | reverse complement strand
TGTACTTGCCCCGCTGGAAGGCTACGTCAAGCGCGTGCGTGCGGACAATCGCGCCGTGGATGCCGATGGCGCCGCCGCACTGGGCGAAACCTCGGCGCTGGTGCGCGCGTGCATCGGTGCGCTTGAATTGCCGCATCCGCAAATGCCGGATTCGGACGCGCTGGCCGCACGCATCGCCGAACTGCGCGATCGCCTGCCGGAACCGGAAATGATGCATGTGCTGTTCTCCGAAGCGCATGCTCACGAAGACTCGCCCGCAGCGGCTGATTTGGTCGCGGTGGAGTCCGCTGCTGCCGATATGCCGGCGCACGACGACGAAGCACAATTGCTCGCCGAACTGGGCGCGTTGGAGCAATCCGCGCACGCAACGTCCGAAACACCAGTCGCCGCCGTGATCGCGGAAGACGACGAGACCGCGCGCTGGTTGCGTGAATTCGAGGCCGAACACGCGGACAAGGCGCCGCCGCCGGTCGCCGAGGCGCCGGCTGTTGCGGAGCCGGTCGGCGCGGACGAAACGCGCGAAACCGAGTTGCTGACGTTTGAAGATCTGCCGGCGCAGTTCGAAGAACCCGTAGCTTCGGATGAAATCGCACTGCACACGGAATCCGTGGCGGTTGCCGAGTCGCCCGCTGAATTGCCGGTGGAGGAACCGGTTGAAGCAATCATGGTTCCGGCTACGCACGTCGAGCCGCCGGCGCGACTGGCCGAAACGGCGCTGCAATTGCCGCCACTGGCCGACGATCCGCAGCCCGAAGGCAAGCTCGAACTACCCGACCTCGACGCGGATCTGCTCGAGATCTTCGTGCAGGAAGGCGCCGATATCCTGGATCATTCCGACGGACTGATGGCGAAATTGCGCGAAGCGCCGCAGGATCGCGAACTCATCACCGGGTTGCAGCGCGACCTGCACACGCTCAAAGGTGGCGCGCGCATGGCGGGCCTGGCGCCTGTCGGCGACCTGTCGCATGCGATGGAATCGCTGTTCGAGGCGATCAGCGACAACCGGCACACGGTCGATCGGCTCACGATCGAATCGCTGGAACGCGGATTCGACCGCTTGCACGGCCTCGTGCAGCGTGTCGCACGGCATCAGGCCATCGCCATGCCGGAACACGCGATCGCGCGATTCGAAGGACTCGTTTCCGGCGAAGTGACCGGCACTGTCGCCAGCGCACCGACTGGCGATGCACCAACCGACGCGGTAGTGGAACCCGTTGCCGCCGTGGAGTCCGCGCCCGTCAAGGCCGCGCCGCCGGCGTCGCGCACGGCGCCGCGCGCCTTGCCCGCGATCGAAGAGGAAATCCAGCAGCACGCTCCTCAGGAAATGATCCGCGTGCGCTCGGATCTGCTCGATTCGCTGGTCAATTACGCCGGCGAAGTGTCGATCTACCGTTCGCGCCTGGAACAGCAGATCTCCACGTTCCGCTTCAACCTGGTCGAGTTCGAACAGACCGTCAGCCGCCTGCGCGACCAGTTGCGCAAGCTCGAACTGGAAACCGAAGCGCAGATCCTGTCGCGCTACCAGCGCGAAGCCGATTCCGCCGAGTCCACGTTCGATCCGCTGGAACTGGACCGCTTCAGCCAGTTGCAGCAGCTCTCGCGCGCGCTGGCCGAATCGGTATCCGACCTTGTCTCGATCCAGGGCCTGCTCGACGATCTCACGCGCCAGTCCGAAACATTGTTGCTGCAGCAGTCGCGCGTTTCTTCCGACTTGCAGGAAGGCCTCATGCGCACGCGCATGGTGCCGTTCGATTCGTTGGTGCCGTCGCTGCGCCGCACCGTGCGCCAGGCCGCGCAGGAAACCGGCAAACGCGCACAGTTGAAGGTTGAAGGCGCACAGGGCGAAATGGACCGCAACCTGCTCGAGCGCATGAAGGCGCCGTTCGAGCACATGCTGCGCAACGCGCTTGCGCACGGCATCGAATCGCCCGACGAACGCAGCAGCGCCGGCAAGCCCGGCGAAGGCGCGATCACGATCCACGTCAGCCGCGAGGCGACCGAAGTCGTGTTGCGCGTGGCCGACGACGGCCGCGGCATGGATCGCGATGCGATCCGGCGCAAGGCGATCGAGCGCGGCCTGTTGAAGCCCGACGTGCAATTGTCCGATCGCGACCTGTACGGCTTCATCCTGGAAACGGGATTCTCCACCGCCGAGCACGTGACCCAGCTTGCCGGCCGCGGCGTGGGCATGGATGTGGTGCACAACGAGATCAAGCAGCTCGGCGGTTCGCTGGCGATCGATTCCGCACGCGGCGCCGGCAGCACGTTCACCATCCGCCTGCCGTTCACGCTGGCGGTCACGCAGGCGATTCTGGTGCGCCTGGGCGAGGCCACCTATGCGGTGCCGATGTCGTCGGTGCAGGGCGTGGTGCGTATCGCGCACGACGACCTGGAACGTCGTCTGGGCCAGCCCAATCCCGCCTACAACTACGCCGGCGAGGAATTCCTGATTTACGAATTGTCGCAATTGCTCAACGTGCCGGCCTCGCGCATGGCGGACGAAACGCAGCTGCCGTTGCTGA
>JAFEEK010000133.1 GCA_018241165.1 Pseudomonadota bacterium | reverse complement strand
GCCGGCATCCGCTGGAACGATGCCGACATCGCCGTCGACTGGCCGCTGTCCGCACCGCTGTTGTCGGACAAGGATGCCAAGGCGCCGTTCCTGCGCGACGTGCCGCGCGACAAGCTGCCGAAGTATACAAAATGAGAACCCTGCTGCTCGGCGCGAACGGACAGGTCGGTTTCGAACTGGCGCGCTCGCTCGCGCCGCTGGGCGAACTGGTTTGTGCGTCGCGCGACGGGAAGATGCCGGGCGGCGCGGCCTGTCTTGCCGCCGATCTGGGCAGCCCGGCATCGCTGGCAGCCGCATTGGATTCCACACAGGCCGACGTGATCGTCAACGCCGCGGCATATACGGCGGTGGATCGCGCCGAGGATGAGCCGCAACTCGCGCAACGCATCAATGCACGGGCGCTCGCCGAAATCGGCGCGTGGGCCGCATCGAACAATGCGCTCGTCGTGCATTATTCGACCGACTACGTTTTCGATGGAAGCGGCACGAAGCCGTGTCGGGAGATCGATGCGGTCGCGCCACTTGGCGTGTATGGCGCAAGCAAACTCGCGGGCGAAATCGCGCTGCGCGATTCAGGTTGCGATCACCTGATCCTGCGCACGGCGTGGGTCTACGCCGCGCGCGGGCACAATTTCCTGCGCACGATGCTGCGCCTTGCGCGCGATCGAGACGAACTGCGCATCGTCGCCGACCAGCACGGCGCGCCGACGCCGGCGCGGCTGATTTCCGCGGCGACGGCGGCGGTGCTGGCGCAACGCATGGGCGGTCGCGAAATGAAGCCCGGTACCTATCATCTTTGCGCAGCCGGGCAGTGCACCTGGTTCGATTTCGCCGGCGCGATTTTCGCGCGTGCGCAGGCGGCGGGACTCATCGAACGCGTACCGCGGCTGGTGCCGATTGCCACCGCCGACTATCCGACACCGGCGCGCCGGCCTGCGTATTCGGTGCTCGATTGCAGCAGGATCCGAGACGCGTTCGGGCTGCGCCTGCCCACGTGGCAAGCAGGTCTCGATGCGGTGATCGGCGAGCTTGCCGGATGAGCATCTGTAGTCCTCCCCCTTCCGCAGGAAGTGGGATTGAGGGGGATGAAATCTTCAGGCATCCCCCCGATGCTGCGCATCGACCCCCTTCGTTCCGAAGGGGGTGTTTTTCGCGTGCGGCATTCTAACTGCCGTAAAATGCATTCATGAGCAGACTCGTTCCCGTGATTCTCTCCGGCGGCGCCGGCACGCGGCTGTGGCCGGTGTCGCGCAGCGCGTATCCCAAGCCGTTCATGCATATGGCCGACGGCGAATCGCTGTTGTACAAGACGCTCGACCGCGCGCTGCGCGCTGCGAACGGTGCCGCGGTGCTGACCGTGACCGGGCGCGATTACTATTTCCTCACGCGCGACGAATACGCGCGTCATCCGTCCGCGGACGCGCAACACCTGCCGTTTCTGCTGGAACCTGCAGGACGCAACACCGCGCCGGCGATCGCGCTGGCGGCAATGTATACAATGCAACACCTTGGCACGGACGCGACGCTGCTGGTGCTGCCGGCCGATCACCTGATCCGCGACGTCGATGCGTTCGTTGCCGATGCGCGCCGCGCGCAGGCGCTTGCGCAGGATGGATTCCTCGTCACCTTCGGCATCAAGCCGGCGTCGCCGGAAACCGGATTCGGTTATATCCGTATGGGCGCTGCGGTGAAAATTGCCCCCCCTCAGCCCTTCGGGCAGCTCCCCCCGCAGGCGGGGGGAGCGAATAGTTCTTGCGGTCGTGAAATCAGCGCATTCGTCGAAAAGCCCGATCGCGTGACAGCGGAAAAATATCTTGCGTCCGGCGATTACGCGTGGAACTCCGGCATGTTCTGCTTTCGTGCCGACGCCCTGCTCGACGCGATGCAAACGACCTGTCCGGATGTACTCGTCGCAGCGCGCACCTGCTACGCCGCTGCGCATGGCCGCGAAAGCCCGGTCGAATTCGACAAGGATGCATTCGCTGCGTTACCCGACATTTCCATCGACTACGCAGTGATGGAGCGCGCCGTGCGCCGCGCCGTGGTGCCGGCGTCGTTCGACTGGAGCGACATCGGTTCGTGGAAGGCGGTCAGCGAAATCGATTCCGGCGCCGCGCCCGATGCCTCCGGCAATCGCGTGCAGGGCATGGCGGTAACGATCGACAGCGAAAATTGTTTCATCCATGGCGGCAAGCGCCTGATCGCTGCCGTTGGCGTGAAGGATCTCGTCATCGTCGACACCGCCGACGCCGTGCTCGTCGCCGACCGCGAACGCGCGCAACAGGTCAAGCAGGTCGTCGAACAATTGCGTCGCAGCGATCATGCCGCGGCACGTTTTCACCAGACCGTGCACCGGCCGTGGGGTAGTTTCACCGTGCTCGAGGACGAGGCCGACTGCAAGGTCAAACGCCTGACGGTGAAACCCGGCGGCGTGCTGAGTTTGCAAAAACATTCGCGCCGCAGCGAGCACTGGACCGTGGTCGATGGCACCGCCAAGGTACGTGTGGGCGAGCGCGAATTCCTGCTCCAGCGCAACGAATCCACGTTCATCCCGATGGAAACCCTGCACCGGCTGGAAAACCCGACGCAAAAAGACATCCACCTGATCGAAGTGCAGTGCGGCGATTATTTCGGCGAGGACGACATCGTGCGCCTGGAAGACGTTTACGGCAGAACCGCGAAAGCCTGACGCGGGCGCCGGACTTTGCCATACTTCGGGCATGCTTTTGCGATCATCCGTGATCGCGAGATCAAGAAGCGGTCATCCGTGTCCGCACTTCTCAACAAGAGGGGGTTCCATGAGCAGCATCGATTCAGCGGCCGCGCGCACCGAATTCACCATCCGCGGCCTGATCATCGGCATCGTGATCACGATCGTGTTCACCGCGGCGAACGTGTATTTCGGATTGAAGGCGGGATTGACGTTCTCGACCTCGATTCCTGCGGCGGTGATCTCGATGGCGATCCTCAAAGCCATGCGCGATGCCACGATCCAGGAAAACAACATCGTGCAGACCGTGGCCTCGGCCGCGGGTACGCTGTCGTCGATCATCTTCGTGCTGCCCGGCCTCATCATCGTCGGCTGGTGGACGGGATTCCCGTTCTGGGTCACGTTTGGCATCTGCGCGACCGGCGGCATCCTCGGCGTGATGTACACGATTCCGTTGCGCCGCGCGCTGGTCACCGATTCGGACCTGCCGTATCCGGAAGGCGTGGCTTGCGCCGAAGTGCTCAAGGTCGGCGCGGGACAGGCGCAAGGCAACGCCGCCGAATCCGTGGATGCGAGCAGCGCAGGCCTGAAGGCCGTGGTCTGGGGTTCCATCGTCTCTGCGGTTTTCTACATCGTCGTGCAGACGAAGATTTTCGCCAGCGATGTGGTGCAGTACTTCCGTCTTGGCAGCGGCGACAAGGCCAGCGCGACCGGCTACGACTTCAATCTTTCCTTCGCGTTGTTCGCGGTCGGGCACCTGGTCGGACTGTGGGTTGGCGTTGCAATGCTGGTCGGCGCGTTCATCGGCTGGGGCTGGGCGGTGCCGTATTTCACCGCGCTGCATCCGGCGGCGGGCGATGCGGCGGACGTGGCGCAGGCGGCGTGGAGCCACTACGTGCGCTTTGTCGGCGCCGGCACGATCGGCGTGGCCGCGATCTGGACGCTGGCCAAGCTGGTCAAGCCCGTCGTTGGTGGATTGGCCGGTGCGATGCGTGCGTCGCGCGCGCGCAAGGAAGGCACGTTGGCATCGATGCCGCGCACCGAACACGACATGCCGATCGGCACGGTTGGCCTGATCACGCTGGCGTGTCTGGTTCCGGTCGGATACCTGCTGTGGCAATTCGCTGACGGCGCCGGACTCGGCGATCACGCCGCGCTGCTCGCCATTGGCGGCGTTGCGTTCGTGATCGTGTTGAGTTTTCTCGTTTCCGCCGTGTGCGGTTACATGGCCGGGTTGATCGGATCGAGCAACAGTCCGCTGTCGGGAATCGGCATCCTGGTCGTCATCATCGCGGCATTGCTGCTGGTGTTGTTCGTCAAATCGCTGGTACCGGCCGAAGCGGGCAAGGCGCTGGTCGCATTCGCGCTGTTCATCACGTCCATCGTGTTCGCCGTGGCGTCCATTGCGAACAACAACCTGCAGGACCTGAAAACCGGCCAGCTTGTCGACGCGACGCCTTCGTTGCAGCAGTGGGCGCTGGTGATCGGCGTAATCGCCGGCGCCGTGGTGATTCCGCCGGTGCTGGATCTGTTGCAACACGCCTACGGCTTCGTCGGCGCGCCGGGCGCGGACCCGGCGCACGCACTGCCCGCGCCGCAGGCCGGGCTGATTTCGGCGCTGGCGCAGGGCGTGATCACGAACAATATCGACTGGAGCCTGATCGCGATCGGCGCCGGCATCGGCGTTGCGATCATCATCCTCGACGAAATTCTGCGCATGGCGAAGAAAGGTCCGCGTCTGCCGCCGTTGGC
>JAFEEK010000132.1 GCA_018241165.1 Pseudomonadota bacterium | reverse complement strand
CGGCGGCAGCGGCACCTATCCGGGCAACTCGAACTGGGTGAAAGCGCCCGATGGCAACGCCGGTTCGTTCGAGGTGTGGAACCACCGCAAGGGCGAGATGGCGCGTGCGATGTTCTACATGGCGATCCGCTACGAAGGCATCGCCAGCGAAGCCGCCCACGATGGCGTGATTCCCGATCTGGAATTGACGGACGACCGCTACAAGATCGTCATCACCTCCAATACCGCGGCCAAGGCCTACATGGGCCTGCTTACCGACCTGCTCGCCTGGAACACGCAGGATCCGCCGGATGCCGAGGAAGTCGCGCGCAACGATGTGATCCAGAGTTTTCAGGGCAACCGCAATCCGTTCGTCGATCATCCGGAATGGGCAACGCCGGCGCTGTTCCAATCCAGCGAACCGGCGGTTTGCCAGCTCGGCAACGACACGATTTTCAAGAACGGATTCGAGTAATCCAAGGCACGCAGAACGTGACGAAGAAACCCCGCAGCGATGCGGGGTTTTTCATAAGGCGGGCGCAAACTGGCATGAATTCCGCACGGATGTCGCACTTGGACGGCAACCGGCGTTTTCCGGCGCACAGGGAATGAAATCCGCCGGAGAGTCCCATGCGTTTTCGCCTTGCGCTTGCCGCGCCGATCCTGCTTGCCGCGGGTTCGGTCTTTGCCACCTGCACCACATCGCCCATTTTCCTGCCCGTGCACATTCGCGTCGGTGCGGATACGGCGCATTGCCAGGCCAACGACATCCAGTCCGCGATCGCTGCGGTCGGCGAATGCCCGACCATCATCGACATCACGCATGAGCACACCTACACGCACCAGCACCTGCGCATCGACAACAAGCCGAACCTGACCCTGCAAGGCTGGGGCGACGGCGTGACCTGCGCGATGGTTCCCGGCAACCTCGATTTTCCGCCGTATTCGCCGCCGACATCGACCCAGCCGCTGCTGAGCATCGATGGCAGCAGCGATGGCGGCGGCAGCGTTCTGTACGTGACCGGCAACAGCAATGTCGGTTTGCACAATCTGACCGTGCTACGCGGCGCGAACCTCGGCAGCGACGACAACAACGCCGTCGGCGGCGGCATCCACTTCGATGGACAAGGATCGCTGTACCTGACGCGCAGCACGATCAGCACCAACGAAGCCGGCTTCGGCGGCGGCATCGACGTCAACGGCAGCAGCGGGCCGGTAGCATTGACGCTGGACGCGAACACGCTGGTGATTTCCAACACGGCCGATACCTCCGGCGGCGGCATCCGCGTGCGCGGCAACGCGCGCCTGTACGCGCTCAAGCCCGGCACCTTGATCGGCTACAACCACGCCCCGAACGGCTACGGCGGCGGCATCGAAGTGCTCGGCCCCGCGCGCGCGGACATCGGGTCGCCCGGCTACAACGGCCTCGCCGCGATCTACGGCAACGATGCGGCCTACGGCGGCGGCATGGACATCCTCGATTTCGGCGATTCGGCGCCCGCGCTCGCGCGCCTGTTCACGACGGATCCCGCCAATCCGGTGCAGGTATCGAGCAATTTCGCTTCGCACACGGGCGGTGCGTTCTACCTGCGTCCGTACGAGGCGATCGGCAGCGCCGGCGGTGCCGCCATCCTGTGCGCCAACGACTTTCGCATCGAAAACAATGCCGCGCTGGAAGGCGCGGCGATCTACGCCGATGCCGACTACGACGCTGTAGGCAATCCGCTCGGCGGATACGTCGCCTTGAATACCGATCCGGATTTCGTCGCGGGCTCGGCCAACCATCCGTGCACGACCCCGGAACCGATCGCCGCGCTCGGCGCCGTTGCTTGCGCGGCCGGCGTTGCGTGCAACACCCTGACCGCGAACAAGGCGCAGGACGGCAGCGGCAATCCCGTTGCCGGCTCGACCATCCTGCTGCAATCCGACGCCAAAATGTGGGGCGACCGTTTCAGCATGCGCGCGAACGCGGGAGCGCATGCACTGCGCGAAATCGGCGATGCCTTCTTGAGCGACGCAATCCTGACCAACTGCCTGCTCGCCGACAACGTGCTGAGCCAGGAACTGATTGCACAGACGGACGGCACGAACGCAGCCGCAAAGCTGGATTCGTGCACCATCGCCGGCAATACCATCGGCGCACCGTATGTCTTCCTCGCGCCCGGCTATTTGTTCTTGCGCAACAGCATCATCGACCAGCCCGGCCATGCCACGGTCGATCCGGCAATCACGGATGGCTACAGCGCGGCATATCTGCTCACCAACGACCGCAGCACGCTGCCCAATGCCAACAGCATCGAGCAGGGTGAGCCGAGCTTCGTCGACGCGGCGAACGGCAACTATCGTCTGTTGCCGACTTCGCTCGGCGTCGATTTCGCACCCGTGGATTCCAGCTTCTACGTAACCACGGCAGACCTGGATCGCAATCCGCGCGTCGTCGACTTGCCCAACGTTTTCAACGGTTACGGGCCGATGGATCTGGGCGCATACGAAATACAGCGCGTCTTCGTCTGCGGCGCCAGCGACACGATTTTTTGCGATGGGTTCGAGACGCAATAGAAAAAACGTTCCGCAGCTCTGCGGGGGGTTTTGATTGCGTTCGTGCGCACGCCATGTTGCGCTTGGCGCAGTCAGGCAGCGGCAGCTGCAAGGCCAATCGCCTTCGCGTGTTGCTCGTGTGTTACACGTGTGCTACGTTGAACTGAGACATCCATGCCGGAGCGCATCATGGGCACCACCACAATTCGCCTACCCGATGAACTCAAGGCCCGCGTCGCCATCGCAGCGAAACGCGCGCGCACAACCTCGCACAACTTCATTCTGGAAGCGGTTGCGGAAAAGGCTGTCCAGGCCGAACGCCATGACGAGTTCGACGCGGTGGCCGATGCGCGATTTGCGCACATTTTCGAATCCGGAAAAGCCATCGCCTGGGACGACATGCGCAAATACCTGGAACAGCGCATCAGCAACGCGCGCGCACGACGTCCCGCAGCGCGCAAGCTGGCAAAGTAGCGTGGCACGCATCGAGCTTGCCCCCGAAGTGGGGGAAGATTTCGACAGAATCCTCAACCATCTCTGGCAGCACGAGGTGACCAACCCGACTGCCCGCATACGTGAAATCATCGCCGCCATCGACGTGCTGGCAACCAGTCCATTGATCGGGCGACCCGCGCGCAATGACAAGCGCGAGCTGGTCATCGGCAAAAGATCGCACGGCTACGTTGCGCTGTATCGTTACGTGGCCGAGGTGGATGTCGTATTCATCCTGGCTGTGCGATCGCAACGCGAAGCGGGATTTGCCAGCCACTGACGTCATCGCAGTGTCGCATGGCCCTACCCCTGCGACAACGCTTGCACCGCCTGCGCCGGCGTCAACAACGCGATGCGCCGCAGCGGTGCGAGCGCGTGCAGATCGGCATCGCCGGTGACGAGCGCATCGGCCTTTGCCGCGAACGCGAGATGCAGGAACGGCGCATCAT
>JAFEEK010000131.1 GCA_018241165.1 Pseudomonadota bacterium | reverse complement strand
GACAAACGACCGTTACATGGTGCTGGCCTGGTACACCTATGACCCGCAAGGCTTTCCCTACTGGTTGTACGGCGCGGGTAGTTTCACGGCGGGCGACCGCACCGTCGTGGTGCCGATGGTTTACAGCACGGGCGGCGGGTTCGGCGGCGCATTCGGTTCTGCAACGACACCGGACTGGGGCACGATCAGCGTGCAGTTCCCCGATTGCAATACGATGAAGTTCAGCTATCAGTCGTACAGTGGCCTACCGTCCAGCGTACCAACAGGAAACAACACCAAGACATGGTTCCGCGGCAGCCAGATGAATGGCCTGACGTGCATGTGATCGCGCATTGCATCACCGACGATCCCGCCCGCGTGGCGGGATCGTTGTTTATACGATGATGAAAAGTACACAATTTCCAATCCGGGACGTATTGCCGGAAATCCTGGCAAACCTCGTGCGACATCCACGCCTGGCGCTGGAAGCGCCACCCGGTGCGGGCAAGACGACGCAGGTACCGCTGGCTTTGCTCGATGCGGATTGGCTGGGCGGCAACAAGATCATCGTGCTGGAACCGCGCCGCATCGCCGCGCGCGCGGCGGCGGAGTTCATGGCCGCGCAACTGGGCGAAAACGTCGGCGAAAGCGTCGGCTATCGCATCCGCTTCGAGGCAAAGATTTCCGCGCGCACGCGCGTGGAGGTCGTGACCGAAGGCATTCTCACGCGCATGATCCAGTCCGATCCGGAATTGCCCGGCATCGGCGCGATCTTGTTCGACGAATTTCACGAACGCCATCTCGCCGGCGATCTTGGCGCAGCGCTCGCGCTCGATGTGCAGGCTTCGTTGCGACCGGATCTGCGCCTGGTCATCATGTCGGCGACGCTCGACGGCGAACGCATCGCGCGCTGGTTCGATGCACCGCGAGTGACCAGCGCCGGGCGCGGCTTTCCGGTGCGCATCGAATACCCGCCGGCGAAACCAAACGAAGATTGGCCGTTCCATCTGCGCCGCGTGGTGGATACCGCGTTGCGCGAAACCGACGGCGATATCCTCGTGTTCCTGCCGGGAAGGCGCGAGATCGAGCAGGCGCGCAGGGCGCTGGAAGCCATGCCCCCTTCCGGCCTCCGGCCACCTTCCCCCGCTAGCGGGGGAGGGGAAGAAATTGAAATCGTCGCGCTGCACGGCGAACTCTCGCTCGCCGACCAGCATGCCGCGCTCGCGCCCGCGCGCGCGGGAACGCGGCGCATCGTGCTGGCGACGAATGTCGCCGAGTCGAGCGTTACCTTGCCCGGCATTCGCGCCGTGATCGATTCCGGTTTGGCGCGCGAACCACGCTTCGATCCCAATTCGGGTTTTTCGCGGCTGCAAAGCGTGTCGATTTCGCAGGCCTCTGCCGACCAGCGCGCCGGACGCGCAGGACGCGTTGCCGCAGGCGTGGCCTACCGGCTGTGGCCGCAGAGCCAGCGCCTGGAACCGGCGCGGCGCGCGGAGATCGCGCAGGTCGAATTGTCGTCGCTCGCGCTGGAACTCACCGCGTGGGGTTCGCCGCAATTGCGCTGGCTGGATGCGCCGCCCGCGGGATCACTCTCCAGTGCACGCGAGCTGCTGGTGCTGCTCGGCGCATTGGATGCAAACGGCCGCCTCACGCGTCTCGGCCACGACATGCTCGCCACAGGCGCATCGCCGCGCCTCGCGGCCATGGCCTTGCGTACGCATCCTTCGCAACGCGCACTCGCCTGCGATGCCATCGCGCTGATCGAGGCGCGCAACCCGTTGCGCGGCGAGGGCGGACGCAATGATGATTTCCGCGCGCGGCTCGATGCCTTGCACGGTTGGCGACCCGCCAAACGCGCACTGCGCGAGGCCGACGCCGGCGCGCTGGCCGCGATCGAACACGCCGCTTCCGGCTGGCGACGGCGTTTCGACGCGAAAGCCGCCGTGTCGAACAGCGCAGACAAACTCGCGCTCGGCAACCTGCTCGTCCACGCGTTTCCGGATCGCATCGCGCATCAGGACAGCAGTGACGCGCACCGCTACCGGCTGAGCAATGGACGCGGCGCGCATCTGCACCCGAACACGCAACTGTTTGGCGAACCGTGGCTGGTCATCGCGGACCTGCACTTCGACGAACGCGACAGTTTGATTCTTGCCGCTGCGCCGTTCGACGCCGACATCCTCGAACGCGATTTTGCCGAGGGCTTTGCGCGCGAACGAACTTCGCGCTGGAATCCCGACAAGCGCGCGGTCGAAGCGTTCGAGGAGCGCCGCTTCGCACAGCTCGTGCTGGAGCGGCGCAGCGTTCCGGCGAAATCCGAGGATGCGTTGCCCGCGTTGCTCGCGGCGGTGCGCGATACGGGACTCGACTCGTTGCCCTGGAGCGAGCATGCGCTGGCCTTGCGCGCACGCGTGGCCTGCCTGCGCGAGTGGTGCCCGGAGCTGGAACTGCCTGATTTTGCCGATGCGGCGCTGCTCGATTTGCTCGACGAATGGCTGGGGCCGTACCTTGCCGGCAAGACACGACTCGACGCACTCACGTCGCAAATGCTCGGTGAGGCGCTTGCATCGCGCCTGGATCATGCGCAACGCAAAATCGTGGACGAACTTGCGCCGGAATCGATCGCCGTTCCGAGCGGCAACCAGCGCACGTTGCATTACGAACCTGGCAAACCGCCCGTACTCGCGGTGAAGCTGCAGGAACTGTTCGGACTTGCCGATACGCCGCGCATTGCGAAAGGCAAGGTGGCGGTGACGCTGCATCTGCTCTCGCCGGCGCAGCGCCCGATCCAGGTCACGCAGGACCTGCGCGGTTTCTGGGAACGCACGTATCCGGAAGTGAAAAAGGAATTGAAAGGCCGTTATCCGCGTCACCCGTGGCCCGACGATCCGTGGAACGCCAAGCCTACGGCACGTGCAAAACCCCGGCATTGACAGCATTCCGCCATATCCGCATGGAACCATTCCACGTGCGGCCAGTCCAAGCCCGAACGCATCCTTTTGAGACCCCCATGACCAAACCTTCGCAATCCCTCGTGTGGATGCTCGGCTTTCTCGCCGCGGTCGCGGTGCTCGCGATCCTGCTGGCGGCCAAGCTGATCGCGAACTTCCAGGCCAATCCGTTTTTCAACGGCGTGATCCTGGCCGTGCTCGTGTTCGGCATCTTCGTCAACTTCCGCCAGGTGTTGCTGCTGTCGCGCGAAATCGAATGGATCGAGACGTTCAAGCGCTCGCCGCCGGACCGCCCGCTGCCGATCAAGCCGCGCCTGCTCGCACCGATGGCGCGCATGTTCGCCGGTCGCGAGCGTGCGAAGTTTTCGCTGTCCACGCAATCGCTGCGTTCCGTGCTGGACAGCGTGTATTTGCGCCTGGAAGAATCGCGCGACCTGTCGCGCTACCTTGTTGGCCTGGCGATCTTCCTCGGCCTGCTTGGCACGTTCTGGGGGTTGCTGGTCACGATCCGTTCGGTCGCCGACATCATCGGCTCGCTCGGCGTCGGTACCGACCCGGCGGCGATGTTCACCGCGCTCAAGGAAAATCTCAAGGAACCGCTTTCGGGCATGTCGACGAGCTTTTCCACTTCGTTGTTCGGGCTCGCTTCATCGCTGGTGTTGGGCTTTCTCGATTTGCAGGCCGGGCATGCGCAGAACCGCTTTTACAACGAACTGGAAGACTGGCTGTCGAGCATGACGCGGCTTTCCTCCGGCGCCTTGCACGGCGACGGCGAGGCCAGCGTGCCGGCCTACGTGCAGGCGCTGCTCGAACAGACCGCCGACGGACTGGAACGCATGCAGCGCGCACTCGTGGAATCCGAACGTGAGCGCCACCATTCCAGCGAACAGCTCGGCGAGTTGAATACACAACTGGCGCGATTGACCGATTCGCTCGGCCGCGACCGCCTCTCGGACGAATTGCGCGGCGAACTGCGCCTGCTTTCACGCACGATCGCGGCCGCCGTGGACGGCAAGTCCGCTGGCGCCAGCCGCGGCGCCATGCAATGACCGCTGCGGCCACAACCCCCATTCGATGCGTGACACACGCATCGAATTGCCCCCTTGACTCAAGGGGGCTGAAATGAACTCGCTGGCACACCGGCGGCGTTCGCTCGACATCTGGCCGGGATTCGTCGACGCGCTGTCGTCGCTGATCCTGGTGATGGTGTTCGTACTGCTGATCTTCGCGATCGGCCAGTTCGTGTTGTCGCAGACCATCGCGGGCAAGAATCGCGCGCTGGCCGACCTCAACGCGCAGATTGCGCAACTCGCGCAGACGCTGTCGCTCGCGCAGGACGCGAAGGCAAAGCTCGACGTGAAGGTCAACGAGCTGTCCGCTTCGCTCGGCGTCTCGAATTCTGCGCTCGATGCGAAAAACGTCGAGGCCGCGAAACTCAACGCGGACATCGCCGCACTCGCAGCACTCAAGACCCAGCTCGAACAGCAGGTCGCGAGCTTGGGCGCGGAGCTGGATACCTCGAAGAAAAATCTCGTCGTCGCAACCGACCTCAATGCGAAATCCGCCGCCCAGGTCGAGCTGCTCAATCGCCAGATTGCCGCGGTACGCGAACAATTGAGCAAGCTTTCGGCGGCGCTCGATCTTGCCAACGCCAACGTGAAGGACAAGGACCGCAAGATCGCGGACCTTGGAGCGCAGCTCAACCTCGCGCTCGCAAACAAGGTGAATCAACTGGAAAAGTACCGCTCGGAGTTCTTCGGCAAGCTGCGCGCGGCGCTTGGCGACCGCGCCGACATCCGCATCGTCGGCGATCGCTTCGTGGTGCCGACCGACGTGCTGTTCGAATCCGGTTCGGCGGACTTGAGCCCGGCCGCGCTGGTGCAGATGAAGAAACTTGCCGAGACCTTGAATCAGGTTGCGGCGGAAATTCCATCGAACCTGGACTGGATCGTGCGCATCGACGGCCACACCGACAAACGCCCGATCCACACCGCGCAGTTCGCCTCGAACTGGGAATTGTCCACCGCGCGCGCAGTGGCGATCGTCAAATACCTCGTCGTGCAAGGCATTCCCGCGAATCGACTTTCCGCGAATGGTTTTGGCCAGTTCCAGCCGCTGGATCCCGCCGACACGCCGCAAGCCTACGCCAAGAACCGTCGCATCGAGATCCAGTTGACGAATCGCTAGACGTGGCCGGTATCCGCGCAGTATCGGTTTTCGGATTCGATCACCGTTGCACCACCCGCGTCTGGCCCGGCGCCAGCGCATCCAGCGCGACATCGCCGATGCGCACGCGGATCAGGCGCAGCGTCGGCAGCCCGACCGCCGCGGTCATGCGCCGCACCTGGCGGTTGCGGCCTTCGCGGATCGTCAGTTCGATCCACGCATCCGGCACGGATTTGCGAAAGCGCACCGGCGGATCGCGCGGCCACAGCCAGTCCGGCGCCGTATCGAGCCGTTGCGCCTGCGCGGGCAAGGTCGG
>JAFEEK010000130.1 GCA_018241165.1 Pseudomonadota bacterium | reverse complement strand
CTTGAGGTAATCCTCGTACTGCTTGGCGTTGTCGAAGGGAATCGAGCTGACGAAACCGGCCAGCATGATGTGCGCTCCGCTCATCTGGTCGAGCGGCATTTCATCGAGCTTGAGTTCATGCGCGGTGATGCTGTCCTTGAGCTGGCGCACCATCAATTGCTGGTTGAGGCGGTCGGAGTCGGAAAATCCGCCGGTGTCGATGGCCTCGAAGCGTTTGAGGAAATCCGCCGTCACTTTCTGCTCGGCGTCGATGTGCGCCAGCGACATGTCGCTCCAGCGATCGTTGTAACGCAGGTCGCCGAGCATGGTCGCGAATTCGGGCGCGCTTTCCATGGTGTGCTGCCACTGCTCGGCGAGCAGTGCGTTCAACGCCTTGACGCGGGTGGCGACATCGGCCGCCGACGCCGCAGTCGTCGCCGGTTTGGCCTGCACCGGCGTCGCCGCGCCGATGGTTCCGGTCAGCGCCGCGCATATCAGCAAGGGCAACATCTTCATGTTCTCGTCTCCACGGAATGAAACGCGATTGTGCCCGCCGCGCACGCCGCGCGACCGTGCCGGATGGCATGGATCACACGCTCCTCGTCGCCACCACCGGCGGAACGTTCGCGGCGCGCAGCGCGGGCGCGAGCACGGCGAGCTGGCCAAGCAGCCACAGTGCGACTGCGCCGACGGGCAGATACCAAAGCGGCAGGCGCGCGACTTCGAACCATTTCATCAGCGCAAGGTTGATCGCGATCGCCAGCGCGAGGCCAAGCGCGATGCCGAGCGTGACGATCAGGAAATTCTCGGTCTGGAAGTAACGCAGGATGTCCGCACGCGTTGCGCCGAGCGCGCGACGGATGCCGATCTGCTTGCGCCGTTGCGCGACCCAGAAGCTGGCAAGGCCCACGATCCCGAATGCGGTGACGCCAAGCAGGGCCACGATCACGCCGACCAACAGTCCCGTCATTGCGCGATCGGATTTGAACGTGCGCTCGCGCAAGTCATCGAGCGTGCGGCTCTGGTCGTGGTCGATCACCACGTCCGGCGCGATCTTGGCGATCGACGCCTTGGCGTCGCGCATCACCCGCGCCAGGTCCGCGGGATCGGCGCGCAGCAGATAACTGCCGGCCAGAAATTTGCCGGGCTCGGCCGGTACGAAGATCGACCAGTCGCGCTCGCCTTCGGACCAGCCGGTCGGATCCGGGCGCACCAGGTGATCGATTATCCCGACCACGCGATAGTGCGTGTTGAACGCCCAGATTTGCTTGCCCAACGGGTTATCGCCAGGCCACAGGTGATCGGCCAGGGCGCGCGTCATTTGCACCGACGACTGGCTCGGCATCAAGCCCTCGAACGGTTTGAAGTCGTCTGCCTGCGGGCCGCGCCCGGCAGCGACTTGGACACCAAGCGCCGCAAACGAACCCGGGCCGCCGAGGTAGAACTCGACCACGCCGCCGGATTCCTTGCCCGCGGCATCTTTCGAAAATCCCGCGGTGCCACGGCGCGCGCCGAACGGAATGGAATTGAGCACGCTCGCCGATTGCACGCCGGGAATGGCGCGCAATCCGGCCAGCACGCGCGCATTCAGGTCGACCGCCTGCGCTTGCTCGTAACCGTTCAACTGGATCGTCCCGAGGGAAGCCTGCGCGACGCCGCTTTCGATGTGCATCAACGCGAGACGGCCGGCGATCAGCGCACAGGCGTTGCACAGCACTGCGCAAGCCAGCGCGATTTCCAGCGCGATCAGCACGGTGGCGAGCCGGTGTTTTTTCAGTGCGGCGAGAATGGGCTGGATCTGCATGGACGTACTCACAAGGTTTTAAGTTGCAATGCCGGCGCAATACGGCTGGCCCGGAAAGCCGGCAACGCACCGGCCAGCAGGCTCACGGCGATGGCCAGCGCGAAGGTCACGAAAAACATCGCGACATCCAGGTTCACCAGATCCGAATACGGCGTCTGCTGCCGCCGCACCAGCCACAATCCCAGCATCGTCAGCAGCCAGCCGCCCACGCCGCCGATGAATCCGACCAGACCGGCTTCGGTCAGGCACTGCGCGAATACCGCGCGGCGCGAAGCACCCAGCGCGCGGCGCACGCCGATCTCGCCGGCGCGGCGCAGGAACTTGGCAAGCAACAAACCGACCGTGTTGCACAGGCAGATCGCGAGGAATGCGAAGGCCAGCCAGGTTTGCAATTTCACGTCGCGCGGCAGCACGCCGTTGTAGTCGAGCCATTGCATCAGGTCGAGCATGCGCGTGTTGGTCTTGGTGATTCGCCCCAGCGTTTTTTGTTGCTGCGCATAATTGGCGATGAAGGCGCGGTAGTCGGCGACTTTTGTCGCGCTGTCGAGTTGTACCCACAAGCCGACCCAAGCGCATGGCGAGTCCTGCAGATGCCCGGGCGTCGACGGCAATCCCCAACAGGTGAACTGCCAGAAATTGCCGTCGTTGATTTCCAGCCCGGTCTGGAACGGCACGAACACGTCCTCGGTCTTGCCGTAAAAGCCGGCAGTGTCGCCATTGGCGTAGTTGCCGCCCACCACGGTGTAGAACTGCGGCCTGGGTCGCCATGGCGCCAACACGCCGACGATGCGCACATCGCTGTCTTTCAGGCGCAGGGTCTTGCCGACGCTGTCCTTGCCGCCGAACAACTTGTCGTTGAGATCGCCGGAGATGATCGCCACGCGCGCGCGCCGGGCGTCGTCTTGCGCCGTCCAGCCGCCGCCGTATTCGAACGGCACGTCGAACATCGGGAAGAAATCCGCGGTCGTGGACAACATCGTCAGCATCAACGGCGGCAGGTTTGCATCCGCCGCACGCACCTTGATGGCACTGTCCACGATCAGCGCCTGGCGGTCGGCGCGCTGTGCGTCCCACAAATCCACAGCAGAGCGGTAATCCATCATGTCCAGCGGGTTCTTGTTGTGCCAATCGCCAGGGCTGGCATCCACCTGCGGATAGAAAATGTGCGCGCTCCTGCCGGGCAGCGGATCACCGGAAAGAATATGCATCACCGTCAGCGTGGTCATGCTTGCGCCGATGCCGACCGCAATGGCGAGAACCATCAGCGCGGTGAGGATTGGCGAGCGCTTGAGGCTGCGCAGGGCGAGGTCGAGGTAGTAGCCGAACATTACGAACTCCGTGGCTGATGCGGTGAAATCATGGCGGTTGTATGCAGCACGGCACGCGCGTATTGTTCGCGCATGGCCATCAGCGTCGAACAACTCACCGAAGCCGTGCTGTCGCTGCCCAGCGAAGCGCGTGCATTGCTGGCCGACCGGCTGGTGGAGAGTCTCGATCCGGCGCAGGATCGGGAAATCCAGGCGTTATGGGTTGCCGAGGCAACGCGCCGCCGCGATGAGGTCCGTATCGGTAAGGTGACGCCCATCGCTGGCGACGAAGCTCTGCAACGCGTGCGCAAAATCATCGCCGGATGAAGTTTCGGTTCCACCCTGAAGCGCTTGCGGAATTCGAGGGTGCAGCACGCCACTACGCGGCGATACAACCCGCGCTTGCGAATCGTTTCGTCGACAGCGTCGAAGCGGCAATCGGCAAACTCGTCGAACAACCCACAAGTTACGCCATTTTGGAAGAGGATGTGCGGCGCTGCCTGACCCGCGTGTTTCCTTACGCGGTGTTGTACACGGTCGAACTCGAATACGTCCTGATCGTTGCGGTCATGCACTGCCATCGCAAGCCGGGCTATTGGCATCATCGAGTCGGCGTGTAGGCACTGCATCATCACACGCTTCTTGTCGCCACCACCGGCGGCACGTTGGCCGCGCGGCGTGCGGGACCGAGCACGGCAAACTGGCCGAGCAGCCACAGCGCGATGGCACTCGCCGGCAGGTAGTACCAGGGCATGCGCGTCATCTGGTAGTGCTGCATCAGGTACAAGTTGATGCTAAACGCGAGGAGCATGCCGATAGCAACGCCCGCCGTGCTCAGCAGGAAATTCTCGGTCTGGAAGTACTGCATGATGTGCGCGCGCGTTGCGCCAACGGCGCGGCGGATGCCGATCTGACGGCGACGCTGGCCGACCCAGAAGCTGGTCAGGCCGACGATGCCGAACGCGGTGACGGCCAGCATCACCACGCATACCAGCGCCAGCATCCACACCATGCTGCGGGTGTTGGCGAAGAACTTGTCGCGGACATCGGTGAAGGTCTTGCCGTCGACCACAACCCACGGCGACAGCGCTTCGAGTTTCGTGACGCCATCGCGGATGATGCGTTCGCGATCCTGCGGCGTGCTGCGCACCAGGTAAACCTGGATACCCGCGGCCGGGCTGACCGGCAGGAACATGCTCCAGTGGAAGTGCGCTATGCCGCCGCCATTCTGGCTCGGCCGCAGCACGTCGGCAATGACGCCGACCACGGTATAGCCGTTTTCCTTGCCAACCCAGATCTGCTTGCCGAGCGCGTTCGCATCCGGCCACAGCCGCTGCGCAAGACTTTGCGTGACGATGACGACGTGCGTGCTGGGCATGTAGTTCGCGCCGAGTTTGCTGTCGGCATATTCGGCATCGGTGAACAATCGCCCCTGCAGCAGGCGCAGGCCGAGCGTTTCGGGCCCACCTTGGGTGAACATGTACTCGGCGACGTTCGGGCTGTCCTTGTTCAGCCCTTCAGCCGGCGAGGTGGACACATCCGAATTCCAGCCGCTGTTGCCAAGCGGATACATATTCAATGCGGCAACAGCGCTGACGCCCGGTATCTGGCGCAGTGCGGCGAGATCGCGCGCAATATCGGCATTCGCGGTATCCGGATTGACGCCCTGCACGCCGATCACGCTGATGCCGTTCTCGTCGATCGCGTTCGGCAGGTGGATCTCAGCGATGCGCTGGCCGATCATGAACACCGCATTGCACAGCACCGCGCAGGCGAGCGCGATTTCCAGCACGATCAAGAAGGCCGGGATCTTGTGTTTGCGCAATGCGGCGAGGATGGGTTGGATTTGCATGGACGTATCCTCAGCTGGCCTTGAGTTGCGGCGCCGGCGCGACCACGCAGGCGCGCCATGCCGGCAGCAATCCGGCGATAAGGCTCGCAATCAACGCGACGACAAAGGTGGCGAAGAACATGGCCATATCCAGGTGCGCGAGCTTGGCGTACTCGGCCGGTTGATGACGTATCGCCCATAACCCGAGTTCGGCGAAGATCAAACCGAGCACGCCGCCGGCGACGCCAACCATTCCGGCTTCAATCATGAATTGCGCGAAGATCGCGCCACGCGAAGCGCCCAAGGCGCGGCGCACGCCGATTTCGCGGCTGCGGCGCAGGCACTTGGCGAGCAGCAGGCCGACCGTGTTGACGACGCAGATCAGCAGGAATCCGAAGGCGAGATTGACCTGCAGGCGCGCATCGTCCGGCACGACTTGCTGCTGGGCGAGATAGCCCATGAGGTCCGGCAAGTCGACATCGGGATGGTGCATGCGGCCGAGCGCGATCTGTTGGGCGACGTAGTTGGAAAGGAATGTCTTGTACGCGCCCGCGTCCGCGGCGCTCGCCAGTTCCACCCACAGCGACAACCAGGCGCAGGGCGCGGTGTCCAGTTGAGCGATGTCGAAGCCGGTGTCGAAACAATTGACGTTCTGCGGATTCATCTTGTCCGCAAACGCCGATTGCAGCGGCAGGAACACCGCATCGCCATTGCCGTAGCCGCGCCCGCCAAGGCTGGTCGAGTAAAAGCGCGGCTGCGGCGCCCACCGCTTCAACACGCCGATGATGCGGTAATCCTTGTCGTTGACGCGCAGCATCTGCCCGACGCTGTTCTGCCCGCCGAACAACTTGTCGTTGAGGAAACCCGCGATCACCGTGACATGCGCTCGGCTCTCGTCGTCGTTCGCGCTCCAGCCGCCGCCGTACTGGAAGGACGCATCGAACATGGCGAAGAAATCCGCGGTCGCCGCGACGCCGTCGCTGTAAAAAGGATGCTGCCCCGCTTCCTGCGGCGTGACCTTGGCGCGGGTGAGCATCATCACCGACTGACGCACGCCCTTGCGCGCGTGCAACAGGTTCATCGCGTCGGTGTAGGTCATCAGGTTGCCCCAGTCGCGCCACAGTTTCTCGGCAGGGGTCGTGCTGGCGGCAGTCAATGGATCGATTTCCGGCGCGAAAATCCGCGCGCTTTTCTGCGGCAGCGGATCGCCGGACAGCAGCTTGAGCACGGTCAGCGTCGTGATCGACGCGCCGATGCCCAAGGCCAGCGCCAGCACCATCAGCGTGGTGAGCACGCGATTGCGGCGAAAGCTTCGCAACGCAAGGTCGAGGTAATAAGCAAACATCGTCAATCACTCCAATTAAAAGCCATCCCCCCGATGCTGCGCATCGACCCCCTTCGTTTCGAAGGGGGTGTTTGTCTTCCCCCTTCGCTTGCGAAGGGGGAGTGAGGGGGATGTTCTTTTTCGCCATCCCCCCGATGCTGCGCATCGACCCCCTTCGTTCCGAAGGGGGTGTCCTCAAACGCTTCTTGTCGCCACCACCGGCGGCACATTGGCGGCGCGCCGCGCCGGCGCGAACACCGCGGCCTGCCCAAGCAGCAACACGACCGCCACGCCGAACAAGACGTACAACACGGGAATTCGATCCATTTCGAAGCGGTGCATCAGCCACAGGTTCAAGCCGATCGCGAGCACGATGCCGGCAAGCGCACCGCCGCCGGCAATCAGCAGGTTTTCGGCCTGGAAGTAACGCAGGATGTCGCGTTTGCGCGCACCCAGCGCGCGACGCACGCCGATCTGCTTGTGGCGCTGGCCGACCCAGAAACTGGTAAGCCCGACGATGCCGGCACCGGTGACGGCGAGCAGGATCAGGCAGATAGCGCCCATCAGGATCGCCATGCCGCGGTCGGCGCGGTAGGTGTTGGTGCGGATTTCGGAGAACGCGCGCGCGCCCTTGCCATCAAGGAAGAACACGCGCATCGGGTTGGCCGTATACAGCGCGGCAGTCGCGGCTTTCATCGCCGCGTCCATGCGGCCGGGCTTGGCGCGCACCGCATAGCGCGAGTAGCCGGCATCCAGGCGCGTTGGAATCAGCGCGGTATTCCAGGCGAAATCGTTGGCCCATGCGTCCACGCTCGGCGTCTGCAGGCGTTCAACGATGCCGATGATCGTGGTTGGCGTGGTGCCGCCGTCGAAATAGATCGGCTTGCCGAGCGCGTCG
>JAFEEK010000012.1 GCA_018241165.1 Pseudomonadota bacterium | reverse complement strand
GATTTTTAGGCGTCCGCTCCGCTCGTGCGGTACGCGACGTCACCGCTTAAACCTGCGGCGTTTGCGTCGCGTTAATTATACGTTAGCACATTGGCAACGCGAGCAGCGGCAGTCTAGCAAATTCATCCGCCTTGCTCCAGCCCGGCCGGTTCAGGAGGCAGTCAGCAAGTCAAACGCCATTTTTCAGCCAAATGCTTGTCCGAACTCATGATTTCCCGAGTTCAAATCGCAAGCAGTTCCATGAACTGCGGCACCGGCAACGTCTCGAATGCGGCAGCATCACGGCTGGCCTCCACGATCCGCTGCACCTGGTGCGCGGGCAGGTGCGCGGCCAGCGCCGCCTCGAATTTCTTCACCAGCACCGGAATGCCCTCTGCGCGACGCTTGCGGTGGCCGATCGGGTAGTCGATGGATACCTTCTCGGTCTTGCTGCCGTCGGTGAAGAATACCTGCAGCGAGTTGCCGATGTAGCGTTTGGCCGGATCGAAGTAATCCTTGGTGAACTGCGGATTTTCCTTGACCGTCATCTTGGCGCGCAACGCGTCGATGCGCGGATCGGCGGCGATCGAGTCGTTGTAGTCGTCGGCGGTCAGGCGGCCGAAAATCAGCGGCACCGCGACCATGTACTGGATGCAGTGGTCGCGATCGGCGTAATTGGCCAGCGGGCCGGTCTTGTCGATGATGCGCACGCCGGCTTCCTGGGTTTCGATTTCGATGCGCTCGATCTTGTCGAGTTTGCCGGAAACCTGCGGATGCAGTTTCATCGCGCACTCGACCGCCGTCTGCGCATGAAACTCGGCCGGGAAGGAAATCTTGAACAGGACGTTTTCCATCACATAGCTGCCGAAGCCGCGCTCGAACTCGAACGCCTTGCCACCGAACGCCACGTCGTAGAAACCCCAGGTCTTGGCCGTCAGCGCGGACGGATAGCCGACGCAGCCTTTGACCGCATTGAGCGCGTGCGTCACCGCACGGCGGCATGCGTCGCCCGCCGCCCAGCTCTTGCGCGGACCGGTGTTCGGCGCGTGACGATAGGTGCGCAACACGCCGTTGTCGATCCAGCTATGCGAAACCGCATTGACGATTTCGTCCTTGCCGCCGCCGAGCATCTGGGTGACCACGGCGGTCGAAGCCAAGCGAACGAGGATCACATGATCCATGCCGACGCGATTGAAGGAATTCTTCAATGCGTAGCAACCCTGGATTTCGTGCGCCTTGATCGCGGCCGTGAGCACGTCCCTGATCGTCAGCGGCGCCTTGCCCTCTCGGATGTTCTTGCGTGACACGTAATCGGCGACGGCGAGGATCGCGCCGAGGTTGTCCGACGGATGGCCCCATTCGGCGGCGAGCCAGGTATCGTTGAAATCCAGCCAGCGCACCTGCACGCCGATGTTGTAGGCGGCCTGCACGGGATCCAGTTCCCAGCTCGTGCCCGGCACGCGCGCACCGCCGGCCAGCGTCGCGCCCGGCACCAGCGGGCCGAGGTGTTTCACGCATTCGGGAAACTTCATCGCCAGCATCGCGCAGCCGAGCGAATCCACCAGCATGTAACGCGCCGTGTCGTAGGCTTCCTTCGAGTCGATCGTGTAGTCGGCGACGTAGTTGGCGATGTCGACCATCGGCTGGTCGGGTTTGGGGCGCACGGCGGAGCGGATGTCGTGATGGCTCATGGCGGATTCCGGATCGGAGAAAGTCGCCCATTTTGCCAGATTCCCATAACCCGTTCGCGTTGAGCGTAGCCCCGCAGGGGCGAAGTCCAAACGCATCGTAGCCCTTCGACTTCGGCGCTTCGCGCCTACGCTCAGGGCGAACGGTGGCGGGATGTCGCGGGGAGTGAGACGCTGCGAAAGTAGTGTCTGGCACCGTATCGGAGGACAATCCCGCCATGCCGCTCGACAACTTCCACCCCGCCGTCGCGGCCTGGTTTCGCGGCGCGTTTGCGGCGCCGACGCCAGCGCAGGAACGCGCATGGCCGGCGATCCAATCCGGTCGCCATGCATTGATCGCTGCGCCGACCGGATCGGGCAAGACGCTGGCCGCGTTTCTCGCTGCGATCGATGCGCTGGTGCGCGATGGCGTCGCCGGAAATCTCGCCGACGAGACCCGCATCGTCTACGTTTCCCCGCTCAAGGCGCTGTCGAACGACGTGCGCATCAATCTGGAAGCGCCGCTCGCCGGCATCCGCGACAAACTGTTCGAGCTGGGATCGCCGGACGTGGAAATTCGCGCCAGCGTGCGCACCGGCGACACGCCGCAGGCCGAACGCAACGCGATGAAGCGACGCGCACCGCATATCGTGGTGACCACACCCGAGTCGCTGTACATCCTGCTCGGTTCCGAATCCGGTCGTGCGATGCTGGCCACGACACGCAGCGTGATCGTCGACGAAATCCATGCGCTCGCACCGAGCAAACGCGGTGCGCATCTGGCGCTGTCGCTGGAACGCCTCGACGCGCTGTGCGGGCGGCCGCTGACACGCATTGGTTTGTCGGCGACGCAGAAGCCGATCAGTGAAGTGGCCAGGTTCCTGGTGGGAAGCGTTTTAAGCCCTCTCCCCCATTCGCCGAATGGGGGAGAGGGTTGGGTGAGGGGGAGGCATATCGAGAATGTCAGCGTGGAAGCAGAACGCGGCGCTTCCCCCTCACCCCAACCCTCTCCCCCGACGACGTCGGGGGAGAGGGAGTTTTGCACCATCGTCGACGCCGGTCACACCCGCGATCGCGACCTCGCCATCGAACTGCCGCCGACACCGCTGTCGGCGGTGATGTCCGGCGATGTGTGGGCGCAAGTCTATGCGCGGCTTGCGGAACTGATTGGGCAACATCGCACCACATTGATTTTCGTCAACACGCGGCGCATGGCCGAGCGCCTGGCGAGGCATTTATCCGAACTGCTTGGCAAGGATGCTGTTACTTCGCATCACGGTTCGCTCGCGCGCGAGCAACGTCTTGCCGCCGAGCAGCGCCTCAAGCGCGGCGAACTGCGCGCGCTGGTCGCGACTGCCTCGCTGGAACTGGGCATCGATATCGGCGACGTCGACCTCGTCTGCCAGATTGCCTCGCCGCGCGCGATCGCGACCTTCCTGCAACGCGCCGGCCGCGCGAACCATGCGGTCGATGGCATGCCAAAGGCACGCCTGTTTCCGACTTCGCGCGATGACCTGGTCGAATGCGCGGCATTGCTCGACGCGGTGCGCCGCGGCGAACTCGACACCTTGCATGTCGAGAAGAATGCGCTGGATGTGCTCGCCCAGCAGGTCGTCGCGGAGGTGTCCTGCCGCGAATGCGGCGAAGCGGAACTGTTCGCGCTGATCACCCGCGCGTACCCATTCGCGCAACTGGCGCGCGAAGACTTCACCGCCATCGTGCGCATGCTCGCCGACGGCTTCACGACCCGGCGCGGACCGCGCGGGGCTTATATCCACCGCGACGCAGTCAATGGTCTCGTGCGCGCGCGTCGCGGCGCGCGCCTGACCGCAATCACGTCCGGAGGCGCGATTCCGGATACCGCCGACTACGAAGTCGTGCTCGAACCGCAGTCCCAGCGCGTCGGCACCGTGCACGAGGATTTCGCCGTCGAGTCCATCGCCGGCGACATCTTCCAGCTCGGCAACACGGCTTACCGCATCTTGCGCGTCGAGCGCGGCAAGGTGCGCGTCGAGGATGCGCAAGGCGCGCCGCCGACGATTCCGTTCTGGATCGGCGAAGCGCCGGGGCGCACGGATGAACTCTCGTTCGCGGTGTCGCGCTTGCGCACGGAAATATCCGAGCGTTTCGATGCAGACGCAACTGCGGCGCATGCGTGGTTGCGCGACGACATCGGACTTTCCGACAGCGCGGCACAGCAGATCGCCAATTACCTCGGCGGCGCGAAGGCAGCATTCGGCATTTTGCCGACGCAATCGGAACTTGCGATGGAACGCTTCTTCGACGAAGCCGGCGGTACCCAACTCGTCATCCACACGCCGTTCGGCAGCCGCATCAATCGCGCCTGGGGATTGGCGCTGCGCAAGCGCTTCTGCCGCAGCTTCAACTTCGAACTGCAGGCCGCGGCGACCGAAGATGCGATCATCCTGTCGCTGTCGACCAGCCATAGTTTTCCGCTCGAAGACGTCACGCGATTCCTGCACTCCAACTCCGTGCGGCATGTGCTGATCCAGGCATTGCTCGACGCACCCATGTTCGGCGTGCGCTGGCGCTGGAACGCGGTTACCTCGCTCGCCCTGCCGCGCTTCGCCGGCGGATCGAAAGTGCCACCGCAGTTGCAACGGATGAAATCCGAAGATTTGCTTGCCGCCGTTTTTCCCGATCAGGTCGCGTGTCTGGAAAACATCGTCGGCGAGCGCCAGATTCCCGATCATCCGCTGGTCGCGCAGACCCTGCACGATTGCCTGCACGAGGCGATGGATATCGAAGGCCTGGAAGCGCTGCTGCGTCGCATTGAAAGTGGCGAAGTCCGCTTCGTCTGCCGCGACCTGACCGCGCCCTC
>JAFEEK010000129.1 GCA_018241165.1 Pseudomonadota bacterium | reverse complement strand
TTCTCGTGGGAATTCCCGCTGGCCGCGCACGGCATGCTGCAATCCGTGATCCGCAATGCCTGGGCGGGCGATCCGCACAGGATCGACACCTTGTTCCTGTTCATGGCCAACATGGGCTGGAACTCGGCGATGAACACGCGCGACACCCAGCGCATGCTCTGCGACAAGGGCGCGGACGACGAGTATAAAATTCCACATTTCATTTACGCCGATGCGTACTGGTCCGAGACGGTCAACTACGCCGACCTGGTGTTGCCGGACACGACGTATCTGGAACGCCACGACTGCATTTCCTTGCTGGATCGGCCAATCGCCGATGCGGACAGCGCGGCCGATGCGATCCGCCAGCCGGTGTGCGAACCGGATCGCGACGTGCGCCCGTTCCAGGACGTGCTGCTCGAGCTCGGCGCGCGCCTGAAACTTCCCGGCCTCGTCGACGAGAACGACGCGCCGAAATATCCGCGCGGCTATGCGCAATACATGGTCGAGCACGAACGCGCGCCGGGCGTGGGTTTGCTCGCCGGCTGGCGCGGGCGCAACGGCGAAAAAGAAGGCGTAGGCGAGCCGAATCCAGCCCAGCTCGACAGGTACAAATCGCACGATTGCCATTGGGAAGCGAAAATTCCCGACGCGGCGCGTTATTACAAGATGGCGAATCGCGAGTATCTGGCGTGGGCACGGTCGCTCGGCTTCGTCGGTTCGACTGATCCCATCGTTCTGGAAATTTATTCCGAACGATTGCAGAAATTCCGGCTCGCGGCGCAGGGTCACGGTGCGGTGCAGCCACCGGACTCGGAACGGGCGCGTGTGGAGCGGTTCTTCGATCCGCTGCCGTTTTGGTACTGCGCTCAAGCCCTCTCCCCCGACGTCGTCGGGGGAGAGGGTTGGGTGAGGGGGCAGCACATCAGAAAATCTGATGCCTCGGCAGCGCCAAGCTCCACCCCCTCACCCCAGCCCTCTCCCCCATCGCAAACGATGGGGGAGAGGGAGTTTGCGCTCTGCGCCATCACCCAACGCCCGATGTTCATGTACCACGCCTGGGGTTCGCAGAACGCCTGGCTGCGCCAGATCGCGGCGCGCAATTTCCTCTACCTGCATCCGGATACCGCGCGGGCGCACGGAATTCGCGACGACGATTGGGTCGACGTCGAGTCCGTGCACGGCCGCATCCGCGTACAGGCGAAGTTCCACGAAGGCACCGCGCCGGGCGTGGTGTGGACGTGGAACGCGATCGGCAAGCAGCGCGGCGCCTGGAAGCTCGCCGCCGAGGCGCCAGAGTATACAAAGGGATTTTTATTGAACCACACGATCGATGATTTGCTTCCGCCGCGTGCGGACGGTTACCGCTACGCGAACGCGGACCCGGTCACCGGGCAGGCCGCGTGGTTCGACTTGAAAGTGCGCCTCGCGCGCGCCGCGACGGAGCAGGCCGCATGAGTCTGCAAGCCTGGGCCGTCGCCGCCATCGTGATCGCCGCGATGGCGCTGTTCATCAGCGAAAAACTGCGCTACGACGTGATCGGCCTGCTCGTGCTCGCCGCCTTGCTGGTGTCGGGAATCCTGACGCCGGCGGAAGGCCTGTCCGGCTTCAGCAACGAGGCGACGGTCGTCGTCGCGGCGATGTTCGCGCTGAATGCGGGCCTGGTCGGCACCGGCGCGCTGGATCCGCTGATTCGCACGCTGTCGCGCATCCAGCGACCTTGGCTGCTGACGCTCGCGATACTCGTCATCGTGTGTTTCCTCGGCGCATTCGTGAAAAACACCGCGCTGGTCGCGACGTTTTTGCCGGTGACGCTGAGCGTCTGCGCGCGTGCCAGGACTTCGCCGGCGCGCGTGCTGATCCCGATGTCGTATGCCGCGCAGATGGGCGGCGTGTGCACCCTGCTCGGCACCTCGTCCAACCTGTTGACGAACAGCCTCGCCGTGCAACACGGCATGCCCGAGTTCGGCGTGTTCGAATTCACCAAGCTCGGCGCCCTGCTCGCCGTTGCCGGCATCATCTACCTGATGCTGGTCGGGCGCTGGCTGTTGCCGCGGCATATCGACACCGAACATTCGGAAAACCTTGAACTGGGCAAGTTCGTGACCGAGCTGCGCGTGCGCGCCGATTCGCCGCTGATCGGCGAGTCGGTGGCGACGGCGAAACTCGGCGAACGTTTCGGCGTGTATGTGCTGGAATTGCTGCGCGGCGACGATCACCTGTGGGCGCCGCGCGAGCAGGAGTTGCGCGAAGGCGACGTGTTGCTCGCGCGCGGCGACTGGGAACGACTGGAGGAATTCCGGCTGAAGCTCAAGCTCGAGATCGCGCCGGCTGCGAACCTTCCCGCCGGCCGGCGCGTGCTGATCGAAGCGCTGGTCGCGCCCGGCGCGCGCGTTGCCGGCGACACCGTCGAGGACATCGGCGCGCGCTGGGGCGACGATGCCGTGGTGCTGGCCGTGCAACGGCGCAGCCGCATCCTGCGCGAGCAGCTCAAGCACACGCGTCTGGAAGTCGGCGACATCCTGCTGCTGCTCGTCGACGAACCGGCGCTGCGCCAGTTGCGCCGCGAATCCGGCCTCGTCGTGCTCAGCGAGCGCGGTGACACGCGTGCGACTCGGCGCAAGGCGCCGCTCGCGATCGGCATCCTCGTCGCCGTGGTCGCCGTCGCCGGGCTCGGCATCCTGCCGATCGTGGTCAGCGCACTGGTGGGTTGCGTGGCGATGGCATTGACCGGTTGCTTTTCCTTCGAGGACGTTTACGAAGCGATGGACTGGAAAGTGATCGTGCTGCTCGGCGCGATCCTGCCGCTCGGCATTGCGCTGGAGAAAACCGGTCTCGCTCGCGAAGTCGTCGCAGCCGGCATGCACCTGGTCGGCCAACATGGCCCGCTCGCGGCATTGCTCATGGTTTACCTGCTCACCGCGCTGCTCACCGAGATGATGGGCCACAATCCATCCGTGGTGTTGATGGTTCCGATCGCGATATCGGTCGCGCACGTCATGCAGGTGAGTCCGACGCCGTTCGTGATCTGCGTCGCGTTCGCCGCGGCGACGTCGTTCGCCACGCCGGTCGGCTATCCGACCAATACCATGGTGTACGCGGCCGGCGGTTACCGGTTCGCCGATTTCATGAAAGTCGGTATCCCGCTGATCGCGATGTTCTGCGCGTTGTCGATGTGGCTGATCCCGCGCTTCTGGCCATTCTGATGACGAGCTTGCCTCCGCCCGCTGCGAAAAAACTTGGCCTGGTCATCGACCTGGATATCTGCGTGGGCTGCCACGCCTGCGCGGTCGCGTGCAAGGAATGGAACGACGGCGGCGAATTCGGCCCGCTGCCGGACGAGAATCCCTACGGCGCGGAACCACTGGGCGTGTGGTTCAACCGCGTGCACAGCTACGAAATTACTCCATCTCCCCTTGCGGGAGAGGATGGCGCGCAGCGCAAGGAGAGGGGAAATACGCCGATGACGGTGCATTTCCCGCGCTCGTGCCTGCATTGCGAAACACCGGATTGCGTCAGCGTGTGCCCGACCGGCGCGAGCTACAAGCGCGTCGAGGACGGCATCGTGCTGGTCGATGAGGCCAAATGCATCGGCTGCAAGCTGTGTTCGTGGGCGTGCCCGTATGGCGCGCGCGAATATTCCGAGGTGCGCGGCACGATGCAGAAATGCACGCTGTGCGTGGATCGCATCTACAACGAATCGTTCGAGGAAATCGACCGCCAGCCCGCCTGCGTGATGGCTTGTCCCACGCGCGCGCGTCACTTCGGCGATCTGGGCGATGCGGATTCGGCGGTGTCGAAACTCGTCGCCGAACGCGGTGGTTACGACCTGATGCCGCAGATGGGCTACAAGCCGGTCAACAAATACCTGCCGCCGCGGCCACGGCGCGATGGTTGTAGTTCGGCGCCAAAACCCGCGCAGGATGAAAAAACGGATTTCTCCACCGCCTCGCCGCTGCTGCGCTGGATCGACAAGGTGCTTTCTCGATGAGTGATGTTTTTGCCTCTCCCGCTGGCTGAAGAGGGGGAAATTGCGCCGAGTTTCATCACCAATCGGGAACTGCCATGATCACGAACATCAAAAAGTGGCCATCCTTGGTCGCACTATCAATATGAGACCGGCTTTTTCCGTCATCTTCTTCACCGTCATGTCCGGCTGCGGATATGGCTTGCTGTTTCTGTGCGGCCTCGCGTTGACTTTCGATTCCGCGCTGTTCGGTCGTATCGAAGGACTGACCCTGCTTGGTGTCGGTGCGGTCTTCGTCGTTGCCGGGCTGCTCGCCTCGACCCTGCACCTGGGCCAGCCGCAGCGTGCGTGGCGCGCGTTTTCGCAATGGCGCTCGTCGTGGCTGTCGCGCGAAGGCGTGGCATCGGTTGCGAGCTTCGTGCCGATCCTCGCGCTGTCGTGGTGTCTGTGGCACGGCGGCGATCCGAATGGCGTGCACGCGCTCGGCGCCTTGCTCGCCCTTCTTGCTGTCATCACTGTCGTTTGCACTGCCGGCATCTACACGTCGTTGAAAACGATTCCGGCCTGGCACAACCGTTTTGTGTTGCCGGGGTATTTGCTGCTCGGATTGTTGGGCGGTGCGATCTGGATACGGGCGCTGCACGGCCTGCTCGACGACGGCAATCCACGTTTTGCCGTGGGATCGCCGGGCCTGACGTGGCTGATAGCGACGCTTGCGCTCGCATCCTGGTTGCTCAAGCGCGCGTACTGGAACTCGATTGACACTGCGCCGCCGGCCGCGACGCCGGAATCCGCCACCGGACTCGGCCGTTTCGGCGCGGTACGCAGCGTTGAAGCGCCGCACACGGAAAAAAATTACCTGACGCACGAAATGGGTTTTGCGCTCGCGCGCAAGCACGCCGTACGCCTGCGCGCGGTGGCGCTGATCCTGATCGGGCCACTGCCGATCGTGTTGGCGCTGGCGACTGCGTTACTCGTTCCACGTTCGCCGACGCTCGCATCATGCACGGCAATCGCGGCAGCGCTTCTCGTCACGGCCGGCCTGTTCGTCGAGCGCTGGCTGTTCTTTGCCGAAGCGAAACACGTGGTGATGCTGTATTACGGCGGCGCTCGGTCATAGTTCGCCTGAACGGCGCTTGTACGTTTCGCGCACAAGTCCACATTTGCGCATCGACCGGCACTTACAATGTGCGCCGCCGCATTGCACGCGGCGAGCTTCCCCCAAGAACAAGGAAATCCGCATGAGAACCACCTTACTCGCATCCGCCGTCTTGCTCGCGCTGCCGCTGGCCGCGCTGGCCGCCGATCCGCCGCCGCCGCCGATGGGCTGGTCCGGCAGCGGCGAGGCCGGCCTGTCGATCGCCAGCGGCAACACCAAGGCGCAGAACTTCAACGCCAAACTCGACATCAAGTTCAACGACGACCAGTGGACGGATGATTTCTATCTGCTCGCATTGCGCAACAAGGCCAATACCGTCGCCGGATACGACCTGACCGCCAACCGCTACGAAGGCGGTGCGTCGCTTGGCTACAAATTCGATGACCGCAGCTACGTCGTCGGTGCGGCGCGCTACGAGCACGACGAGTTCTCGTCCTACGATTACCAGTACATCGTGTCGATCGGCTACGGCTACCAGATCCTGAAGAACGCCAGCGACGAGCTCGCGGTGGAAGTCGGCCCGGGCTACAAGGTGTCGCAACCGGCCGCATTCGACGTACCGAATACGTCGCCGCCACCGCCGACGATCCGGATCAATCCGGATTCGGACAGCAATGTCGTCGCGCGCGGCAAGCTTGCCTACAAGCACAACTTCAGCGACACCGTGGCGTTTGTCGACACGTTCGTGGTCGAAGCCGGCAGCAACAACAAGTTCTTCCAGAACGATGCCGGTCTTGCGGTGAAGATGAACAGCAAGCTGGCGCTCAAGGTCGGTTACCAGATCCGCCACAATTCGGATGTGGAACCGGGCTTCAAGAAGACCGACGGGTTGTTCACGACGAACCTGGTGTACAACTTCTAAGCTCTTCCCCCTCTCCCGCTGGCGGGAGAGGGTTGGGGTGAGGGTGATCCCGCGTACCACCCTCATCCGCCTTCGGCACCTTCTCCCGCCTGCGGGAGAAGGGAAATGCTTAGCTAACCTGGCCTACCCAGCAACTCACCGGCACCCTGTTCCAACAACGCCCTTGCAACGCGCTCGCCGAGCGCATCCGGCGCTTCGAGCTGGCCGTCGTCTTCGGCGCGGATGAGTCTTCCGGTCGCCGCATCCCCGACCAATCCGGAAAGATGCAGGCCGATTTCGGTTTCGATGCAGAACGCCGCGATCGGCACCTGGCAACTGCCTTGCAGGTGCCGCGTCATCGCGCGCTCGGCGCCGACGCTGCGCGCGGTCGCTTCGTCGTGCAGCGGCGCGAGCAGCTCCGCGATGCGGGCATCGCCATCGCGGTGTTCGATCGCGATCGCGCCCTGCGCGGCGGCCGGCAGCCAGTGCGGCGGATCGAGCCGGCTGCGGATGCGCGCGGCAAATGCCAGACGTTCGAGTCCCGCGCAGGCGAGCACGATCGCGTCGTAGTCGCCGTTGTCGAGTTTCGCCAGGCGCGTGTTGACGTTGCCGCGCAGATCCAGCAAATGCAGATCGGGGCGTTGCGCGCGCAGCTGCGCCTGCCGGCGCAGCGACGAAGTGCCGACGCGCGCGCCCTGCGGCAGGTCGTCCAGGCGTACAAACGCGTTGGATACGAAGGCGTCGGCCGCATCGGCGCGCTCAAGCACGGCGCCGATGGCAAAGCCGGGTTCGAGCAGCATCGGCACATCCTTGAACGAATGCACGGCGACGTCGGCACGGTGCTCGTGCATGGCGACTTCCAGTTCCTTCAGGAACAGGCCCTTGCCGCCGATGTCGGCGAGCGGGCGGTCGACGATGCGGTCGCCGCGCGTGGTCATGGGCACCAGTTCCACGCCCAACTGCGGATGCGCGGCGCGCAGCAGCGCGGCGACGTGCTCGGCCTGCCACAGCGCGAGCGCGCTTTTGCGTGTGGCGATGCGCAGCGCGTGTTTCACAGGCTTCGAACCAGCTTGCGCAGCGCCGGCAAGTTGCGCCGACTGACTTCCAGCGTCGCGGCGACACCATCGATCTGCGCGTGGATGCTGCCGTCCGCCGCGCGCACGAGTCCGCCCAGGCGATCGCGCGCGATGAGGCAATTGCGGTGGATGCGCACGAAGCGCTCGCCGAATTCGTCTTCCAGCGTTTTCAGCGACTCCTCGATCAACACTTCGCCCTTGGCGTGGTGCACGACGACGTACTTGTCTTCGGCCAGCAGATACGCGATCTCGGCGACCGGCACGAGTACGAGGTTGCCGCGCACGCGCGCGCACAGGTGGCTGCGCCGTGCCGGCATGCCCGTCGCCGACTCCATGCGCATGACGTCTTCCGCGCTGAACCGGCGCGCGCGCTCGAGCGCCGTGCGCAGGCGTTCGACGCGCACCGGTTTGACCAGGTAATCCACCGCGCCGGTGTCGAACGCGGCGAGCGCGTGCTCGTCGTAGGCCGTGCAGAACACGATCGCCGGTGGTTTCTCGAAGCCGGCGAGGTGGCGCGCGGCTTCCAGTCCGTCCATCAGCGGCATGCGGATGTCGAGCATGACGACATCCGGATGCACCCGCGCGGCGGTTTCCAGCGCGCCGCGACCATCGCCGGCCTCGCCCGCGATATCCACGTTGCCGCAATCGTGCAGCAACGCGGCGAGGCGTTCGCGCGCCAGTGGTTCGTCGTCAACGATCAGGACTTTCATCGGGCAGTCTCAGCACGCAGACGAATTCCTCGACACCATTGTCGACGGTCAGCGTTCCACGCGTGCCGAAATGATACGCGATGCGCGCGCGCGTGTTGTCCAGCGCCATGCCGTTGCGCGGCTCCGCGCGCACGGCTGGCGGCGGCTGCGGATTGCGGATTTCCAGCACGATGCTTCCCGCTTCGCGGCGGCCGCGAATCGAAACAGTGCCGCCTTCGGGCAGCGCCTGGATGCCATGATAGATCGCGTTTTCCACCAGCGGCTGCAGCAGCAACGCGGGAATCGGCAGGCCTTGCGGCAGTTCGTCCACTGCCATGTCCACGCGCAAACGCTCGCCAAGACGAAGCTTTTCGATGTCGAGATAGCGCCGCATCAGGTCGAGTTCGGCGCCGAGCGTACTCAGCGCGGAGTCGCGGCCGAGCGCGGCGCGAAACAGGTCGGACAGATCCTCCACTGCATGTTCGGCATCCGCGGGGCGGCTGCGAATCAGGCTCGCGATGGTGTTCATGCTGTTGAACAAAAAGTGCGGCCGGATGCGCGCTTGCAGCGCCTCGAAACGCGCCTTGGCTTCGGCGCGCACGCGCGCACGCCACTGCTCGATCACGTAGAAATAGCGCAGCAGCGCCGCGCCGAGCAGGGCGCACAGCGCCGCACTGCGCCAGATGAAGCGGCCCTGGAATTGCGCCGGCAGGGTGAGGTTCAAGCCGAGCTGGTGGTCGATCTCGAACACCAGCGCGCTGCCGATCACGGTGACCGCGAGCATCAGCGCATACGCGGCGATGACGCCGAGCCAGGGCGACAATTTTTCCAGTTGCGGGCGCAGCTTGCACAGGCACACCGCGCACACCAGCGCCAGCCACTGCGCGAACACGCTCACCGTGGCCAGGCGCGGCAGCAGCGGCCGGGTTTCGTCGCTCGGCGCGATCTCGGCGACGAGCACAAGCAATTCGGCGACCACCATCACCGCGAACAGCACTGGCAGGCTGCAAAAGTCGGGCAGCCAGCGCGGGCGTTCCGCCTCCGGTGATGGCGTGGCAGTCATGACCCGACGATTTGACGCAAGCGACGCGGGAAGACAAGCCCTCTCCCCCGAGCTAGCTCGGGGGAGAGGGTTGGGTGAGGGGGCTGCGCAAGGTGACTACGCCACGTCGCATCGCGCTGTTGCGTCCCCCCCTCACCCCAGCCCTCTCCCCCAACGATGTTGGGGGAGAGGGAGCCAAAAGCAGCGCGCGACATTACTATTCCGCTTTTGTGAGTTGAGCAGACAGCCACGTGCGCAAATCCGCGATCTCTTCCATGCACACCTGATGCGCCATCGGATAGGCGTGCCAGTCCACCGCGTAGCCGCGCTGCTTGAGGTAATCGCGGCTCATTTCGCCGAGCGCATGCGAAATCGTCGGATCGAGCATGCCGTGGGCCATGAAGACAGGAATCGCTCGGTTCGCTGCGCTCGCCTCGGCGTCGGTCTTTTCCGCCATTGGCAGATACGTGGACAACGCGATGATGCCGCCGAGTTTTCGCGCGTAGCGGATGCCGCCGGACAACACGATCGCACCGCCCTGCGAGAAACCGGCGAGGAAAATGTTTTCGGTCGCGATGCCGCGCTCGACTTCGCGCGCGATCAATTCATCGAGCAGGACGATCGATGCGCGGATGCCGGATTCGTCCTGGCGTTGCGCGATTTCCATTCCGGAAATGTCGTACCAGGCGCGCATCGGCATGCCGCCGTTGATCGTGATCGGCCGCACTGGCGCATGTGGGAACACGAAGCGCAGCGGCGGCCATTTCGGATCGACCA